>JBAUZR010000736.1:0-13431 GCA_049585375.1 Acidobacteriaceae bacterium | reverse complement strand
GAACAGGGGAATGTGAAACGGCTCGGAAGCGTCGCTCTTCTTCGAGACTCTCTGCTTGCCCGGCTTCAGGTCAACAACCGCTGTGCGCTGCGCATTGATGCAGGCCCAGTGATTGCCGGCGCGGTTATACACGTGCGTGAAGATGCCTCGCTCCTCGCGCACATTGCCATTCGTTCGCGATTTGGCAATGTAGGTTCCGCTCACGACCGCGGTGTCTCCGAACATCCGCACACTCACCACGCGCTGCTCGAGACTGATCGGTTCGTCGCCCTTGTCGAAAAGCATGGCGATTTGCTGGTTGCGCGTGGTCACGTCGCCCGCCGAGGAAATGTTGACGAAGACCGGCGACAGCAGGAACTCCAGGGTGTACTGGTCGTTCTTGACGACGGCGTTACTCCACTGGTCTTCATAGCCCTGGAACTCTTTCACTTCCGGGGGCAGCTGCTGACCAGAAACTACCGACTCCGCCTGCTGCGCCCACAGGGCGATCGAAGACCCCAGCGTGCATAGACAGACGGCTGACAACAGAAATTTCAAACGCATAGTCACAACTCACTCACGGGGGAGCCTTTATCAATGATAGACGGTTGCCTGACGGGAACGCCATCGCTGAACCGGGTTCCTGCCGCTTTTTCACAAAACAGGCCCTTTATCCGCACTCGCCCCACCCGGTGAATCGTCCTAAACTCGTTGGAGTAATGGCCACCACCCCCGACATTGAATTTGAGCGCGGGCTCCCCGCCTCCCTCGACGCCGAGCGGACCATTCTGGGCGCTGTCCTTCTGGACAATCACGCCTACAGCGAGGCCGCCACCGTTCTGCGCCCCGAGGATTTCGCTCTCGCCGCCCATCAGCGCGTCTTTGCCCGCATGGGCGAGCTCATCGACCGCAGCCACGCCGTGGACATCGTCACCCTCAGTGAGGAACTCGCCCGCCGCAAGGAAATCGAATCCGTCGGTGGAGTCGCCTGGCTGGCGTCGCTCACTGAAGGCCTGCCCCGCCGCCTCTCCATCGAAGAATACGTCCGCATCGTCAAGGACAAGTCGCTTCTCCGACAGCTCATCAACATCTGCTCTTCGGCGATTACACGCGCGGCCGACCAAAGCGAAGAGGCCCTGGATGTCCTGAACGCCGCCGAAACCTCTCTCCTCGAAGTCACGGAAAAGGGAATCACGCGGAGTTTTTCTGCGGTCCACGAGATTGTCGCCGGATCCTTCAAAACCATCGACAACCTCTATAAGCAGGGTCAGCACCAGGTCACCGGACTCCGCACCTTCCTGACCAAGTTCGATGACATGACCAGCGGGTTGCAGAAGTCCGAGCTGACCATCATCGCCGCCCGCCCCTCGATGGGAAAAACCGCGCTGGCCATCAACATCGCCCAGAATGCGGCGATCAAAGGCGGCAAGGTTGTCGCCATCTTCTCCCTGGAAATGTCGAAGGAGTCGCTGCTGCGCCGCATGCTCGCCTCCGAAGCCCTTGTGGGTGCCAAGAAAATCCAGACCGGCTTTCTGCCGCGCGAAGATCGCGACAAGCTCACCAATGCGCTCGAGCGCCTGGTCGAGGCACAGCTTTATGTCGATGACACGCCCGGCGTCTCGCTGACCGAGATGCGCGCCAAAGCCCGTCGCCTTCGCCAGTCCGCCGGCGGCCTCGATCTCATCGTCGTCGATTACCTGCAGCTGATGACGGCCGGGACCATGGGACCCGGTGCCAAACGCTATGAAAACCGTACTCAGGAAGTCTCCGCCATCTCTCGCGGCCTGAAAGCGCTCGCCAAGGAGCTGGAGATTCCCGTCATCGCGCTCTCCCAGCTCTCCCGCGCCTCGGAGCAGCGCGGCGGCGACAAGAAGCCGATGCTGTCCGATCTCCGCGAGTCCGGCTCCATCGAGCAGGACGCCGACGTCGTCGCCTTCATCCACCGCGAGAGCTACTACAACCGCGACGACCCCGACAACGAACACAAAGCAGAGATCATCATCGCCAAGCAGCGCAACGGCCCGACCGGATCGATCGAGGTCGGCTGGGTCTCCGACTTTACCCTCTTTGCGGACGCCGCAGGCGATGGAGGCGACTTCGGCTCTTAAGCCTGAGCCGCCAGCCGCTTCCCCTGAATCTCGATATAGACGTTCACCAGGCTGAGCGCAGCCGGCGTGACTCCCGGGATGCGGCTCGCCTGACCCAGCGTCGCCGGCCGCACCCGCGTCAGCTTCTCCTGCATCTCGCGCGAAAGGCCGCTCACCTGCGCATAGTCAAACCACTCGGGAATGCCGCGCTCTTCGGCCTTCTTCAGTTTCTCGATCGCCTTCTTCTGCTGATCGAGGTAACCGGCGTACTTGATCTCCGTCTCCACCGACTTGAGCTCGTTGTGGACCTGAGCCGGCACTCGCCGCGCGGGCGACTCCGCCTCCAGCGCATCCAATCCACGATCACGGAGCCACGGTTCAAAGACTGGTTCAGTCAGCTGCCCGCGCAGAGCCGGCCAGATTGCCTCAATCGTCACCTCGGGCCGCCGCAGCACCTGCGCCCAGGTCTGTCCCGCCGGCCAATCCCCGCCGCTCGCTTTTCCTGCGCCCAGCACCTTCTCCAGCGCGACAGCCCGCGCCTGCTTCGCCTCATACTCCGCCCAGGCCGCGTCGCCGATCAGTCCCAGCCGCCGTCCATACGGAGTGAGTCGCCGGTCCGCGTTATCGATGCGCAGATGCAGCCGAAACTCCGCTCGTGAGGTGAACATGCGGTACGGCTCGTTCGTGCCCTTCGAGATCAGGTCGTCGATCAGAATACCCGTGTAGGCTTCGGTGCGATTCAGCGTGAACGGTGCCTCACCCTTGACGCTGAGTGCTGCGTTGATGCCCGCCATAATGCCCTGGCAGGCCGCCTCCTCATATCCCGAAGTTCCGTTGATCTGGCCGGCCAGATAGAGGCCCTGAAAATTCTTCACCCGCAGGGCCCGGTCCAGCTCTGTCGGATCGATGGCGTCGTACTCAATGGCATAGCCCGGCCGCAGCATTTCGGCGTTCTCCAGGCCCGGAATCGAGCGCACGATCTGCCACTGCACTTCCATCGGCAGCGACGTCGACATGCCGTTGACGTACACCTCGTGCGTGTTCAGCCCCTCCGGCTCCAGGAAAAACTGGTGCTGCTCCTTGTCAGGAAACTTCACCACCTTGTCCTCGATCGACGGGCAATAGCGCGGTCCAATCGCCTGGATCTGCCCCGAATACATCGGTGACCGGTGCACGTTCTCGCGAATGATCCGCAGCGTCTCCGGTGTGGTGAACGCGATGTGGCACGAAACCTGCCGCTGGGGCAGTGTGCGCGTGCGAAAGCTGAATGGCGTGGGATCCGCATCGCCCGGCTGCTCCGCAAAACGCGACCAGTCAATCGTGCGGCCGTCCAGACGCGGCGGCGTCCCCGTCTTGAGCCGGCAGCCGCGCAAGCCCAGCCGCTTCAGCGCCTCGCCCAGCAGCACTGACGGAGGTTCGCCGCTGCGACCCGCCGGATAGTGCTCCTCGCCGCAGTGAATCAGCCCATTTAAAAATGTGCCCGTGGTGATCACAACCGCACCAGCAAGAATCACCCGCCCATCCCGCAACTTCACTCCGGTGATTCTCGGAAGTCCTGCCTCGTGGCGAGTACCGTCCCGATCTCCAATCCCTCCCCGCTCCGGCTCCAGCACCACGTCCACCACCTCGGCCTGCTTGATGAACAGGTTTGCCTGCGACTCCAGCACCTCGCGCATCTTCACGCGGTATTGCTGCTTGTCACACTGCGCGCGCGGTGACCACACCGCCGGTCCGCGCGATGTGTTCAGCAGCCGGAACTGGATACCCACAGCGTCCGCCACTTCGCCCATAATGCCGCCCAGCGCGTCAACCTCGCGCACCAGATGACCCTTCGCGATGCCGCCAATTGCGGGATTGCAGCTCATCTGCGCAATCAAATCGAGGTTCAGCGTGAACAGGGCTGTGCGCAGGCCCATGCGCGCCGCGGCCATCGCCGCCTCGCATCCCGCGTGGCCGGCTCCCACGACAACAACGTCATATTGTTCGGTAAAAATCATGTCTGGAGATGGAGGGCTCTAGATGCCAGGCGAGCGGCCCGCTTCCGGGGACGCAGCCGCGCTGCATTTCCCTATTTTACCGGCTGCCCTGCGCAGCCCAAAGAAAACGCGGCGGCCAAAGCCGCCGCGCTCGCGCTGGTCCCGGATAAATCAGAACATCAGGTGCAGTGACATCTCGACCAGCCTCTGGCTCCCAATGGCGCTGGTCACCACGCCCAGCTGGTTGCTCGAACTGGTATGCGGCGGTGTGTACAACTCCCACGCGCAGGCCTGAGAAGCGCCGGAGCAGGTACCGGGGCCGTTGGGAGTGGTCACGGGCAGCGGGCCCGGCTGGACCTGATGCCCATATCCATATTCGCCCTGGATCGCTCCGTTGACGTAGCTGATTTCGTCGTAGTTAGGGTTGAGCACGATATTGTTGGTGGGCACGTCGAAGCTCGGCGTGTTCGTTACGTTGAACACTTCGAACTGATAGCGGAGGTTATACCGCTCGGTGACGTGAATATCTTTCTGCAGCGTCATATCCGCGCGCCTCTGGAACGACTGGCGGAAGATGTTGCGCTGTCCCGGGACAAACGTCGTCTCATACACGTCGCACAACGGGCCGCCGCCCGGTCCGGCATTTCCACCCGACGTCGTGGTGTCGCAGGGCGGAACGCCGTTCTCCCCTGGATTGATCAGCGGAACGTAGAAGTCCTGCGCGTTTAGTGCTGGCACGTAGTTCGGCGTCACGCCTCCGTTGCCGTCTGACGCCGCATACGTATACGCACCGGAGTGGCCGGTCTCCACCGACTTTGGCGACAGTCCCGGCTTGATGGGGAGAATCGGATTCATCAGCTCGATGTTTCCGCCGAAGTATTCACTGCCGACTGAACCGGAATAGTCGTAGATGCTGTACGGCTCGCCGCTGGCCAGCACTGTGATACCCACCAGCGACCAGTTGTTGGTCACCTTGCTCAGCCAGTTATGTTCGTTCTTTACCGCATTCGGCAGATTCACAATGTAGTTGAAGGTCAGCGTGTTGGTCTGGTCGTAATCCGCATCGGCATACGAGGATCGCAGGTTGTTGGGATTGTCGCCGGTGAAGAAGAGCCCGATATCGCTCTGCTCATCCAGGGTATGCGACCACGTGTAGGACATCCCCAGTTGGATGTTGTGCGACATCCGCTTCGTCAGTTGCGCCTGCAGCGCATCGTAGGAGGAAATCGCCGCGGTCTCGAAGCTGGCAGAGTTGGGGTCGTAGCCCACATAGGGCACGCGCAGGTCCACATTGCCGCCGCTGTACGTGTCGTAGGGCTCCGAGGCCATGGCGTAGGGCGTCCCGTCCGGACCGGTGTTGTCGCTCAGCACCTGTAGTCCGTAAGAGTACATTTGTCCGTTGATCGGATGCGACGGCGAGGCGATCCCCGGTTCATTGAACGGAATCGGCACCACTTCGTGTTTGCCGCGATTGCCCACGTATCCGATATCAATGGCAACATCGCTGCGCGGCTGCCACTGCATGTCCAGCATCCAGTTCTCTGTGTACGGCAGCACGTTGTTGACGTTGTAATTCCCAATTACCAGCGGACCGTCGGGCGCGCCATCGTTGCAGTTATAGCCATTAAGGTTGTTGCCGTTGTAGACGTTGGCTGAGGTACAGGCAGCTTCAATGGAATCGACCGTCGGCATCAGCGCCGCAAGGCTGGACGGCGTGGTGGGCGAAACGAAGCTCGTGAACGGAGTGCTCAGAGTTCCATTAGCGCTGGTATAAGCAGCGAACGGCGCCTCCTGGGTCACGCCGAACGGCCCGCTGATGCCCGAACCCGCCGGCGGCGACAGGTATTGAAAATATTCTCCGCGGTCGTAGTAAAGGCCCGCCCCCGCGCGCCACACCAGTTTGCCCGCGAACGACTTCGGCGCCCAGGCGATACCCAGACGCGGCGCGATCCCCCACTGCCGGCCCTTCAGTGTCGAGTCGCTCACACCCGCCGTTCCGTACTGCTTGTTATTGCCGGCAACTATAAATCCCGTATTGGTGACTGCGCTGTCCGTCGCCGAATAGAGTGAGGGATCGAAGTTGAACAGATCGCCGTTCTTCTCCGTGAACGGACCCGTGTAGTCGTAGCGCACCCCGGCCGTGATGCTCACGTTGGACAGCACCTGCCATTTGTCCGTGACAAACGCGCCCGCCTCGTTCGAACGGTAATAGCGGTTGGAACTCCCTTGTAATACCGTTCCCCCGTGCAGCTTTCCGCTCAGGAAGTTGTTAAAGCCCGACGTCGTCAGCTGGGAATGATTCTCGGCATTGTTCCTGATATTCAGCTGGTTGTAGTTGTAATTGCCCCCCACGCTGATGGTGTGCTTGCCCAAAGAAAAGATCGCTGTCGATGAAGGCGAAAGCCGATTCTCAAAGTATCCCTGGTCGACGAAACCGTCGGCATTCGAGGGACCGAGTTTCGCCGTGCTGAAGTTTGAGTAGCTGTCGACTCCAAAGTACTCCGCGTTGACTCCGGGCAGAATATTCCCCGGCGCATTGAAGCCCAGCGCGGAAGCAGAGTACGGGCTGGAAAAGCCGCTGTATACCTTTTGCCGAGAGAAACCGATCTGCTGCACCCAGTTGATCCGCGGCCCAATGGTGATGGAGTTGGTCAGCGACGCGGTCTGCGCCCCGGTATCTTCGCTCTCCGGGAATCCAACCGTATTGGAGGAGGCAAACGGGCTCACCGTCGGCGTGTGCTGGTAGAGGTACTTCGCGGAGAGATGGTCGTTGTCGGTCGCATTGAAGTCCAGCGACCCGGTGGTCCAGTCCCCCTTAAAGACCGACGTGCCCACCGTGTTCACATCCGGCAGCCCGCCCAGCACCTGCGTCTGTGCGTTGGCGTCGGCCGACGGAATCAAATAGCTTCCGTTCGCCGACTTGGCGTTCAGCAGCGCCACCGCCGCCGGATCGAATTGGGCGGGCGTGGGGCAGCTGCCATAGCCCGTCGCCGAAACATAGCTGGCACACGCCGCTTCAATACCCGTCGTGCTCCGGTCGTTGGTCAGGCCGTAAGGTACCTGGAACTGCGACAGCGCCCCCGTCTGGTCGGAATCGTACAGGTGCTGGTATCCAAGGAAGAAGAACAGCTTGTTCCTGATGATCGGCCCACCCACCGTGCCGCCCGCCACCCACCGGTGCAGTTGCGGATTCTCTTCCGACGCGGGCAGTTCTCCAAGCGCGTAATCCTGCTTGTAGAAAAACGGGTCGGCGTTAATCAGATTGTTGCCCAGTTCTCCGTAAACCTGCCCGTGCAGCTGGTTCGTTCCGGTGCTGGTGCTGATGCTCACGTGCGCGCCGCTGGTTTGCCCCTGCTCCGCGCCGTACATCGACGTGGTCACATTGATTTCCTGCATGAACTCAGGTGGCGGCGAGGCCAGGCCATTGCCGTTCGACCCGTACACCGAAACGTTGTCCTGCGTTTGCCCGCCGGTGTTACTTCCTTCGCCGATGTTGAACTGATATCGTTGCGAAACGTCCTGGCTGGAGGTCTTTCCGTTGAACAGATTGGTCACGCTGATGCCGTTCACCGTGATGGTGTTGCTGGTGTCGCGCTGCCCGTTCGCCCAGATCGGCTGATTGCCCAGGCCGGAGTCGGTGCCCACACCCGACAGCAGCTGCGAGCTCACGCCCGGCGCCAGAATGGCCAGCTGCGTGAAGCTCCCCGTTGCCAGCGGCGTCTCCGCGATCTGCGTCTTGTCCAGGGTGTAGCCATTGCTCGTATCCGTGGCATTCAGCAGAGGATTCGCGCTGACTGTAATCGACTCTGTGACTTGTCCGGGCTTTAACGCCATACTCGGGATTGTGGTCGCCAGCCCCGCCCGCACGTTGATCCGGGGACTCTCGATGGTCTGGAAGTTAGGCGCCGTCACTGACACCTGATATGTGCCGATCGGCAGATCCAGAATCTCCCAATAGCCATTCTTCTGGGCCGCAGCGGAGCGCTTCAGTCCGGTCTGTTCGCTGACCACGGTCACCGTGGCGTTCTGGATGGTCGCGCCGGAAACATCGGTTACCGTGCCGTTGATGCTGCCCAGCGTCTGCTGTGCCTGGAGCATCGGAAGACAGAAAAGAGTGCAGACACACAGCCACACGGCCGCGACGAAAGGGAAGCGGAGCTTCTTCATTGCACTGGCCTCAAAAGTAAGATTTGCCGCCGCTACGATGCCTTTTTAAGGCCTCGTGCCATTCCACGCCGTGGGAAAATCTACGCGGATTGTCCCTCTAACGTTTCCATAGGGCCGTGAATGTAGCGTTAATTACAGCACGGTTCGCCGCGGTCCAGTGCAGTCAATCGTTACAATTCCGTGGAAAATTCCGTGGAAAACTCGCCGTCACAGCGACACATTCTGTCAGAACCTCAGCCGGATCCCCACCTGGATCTGCCGCTCTCTGGAAAACGCCCGGCTGTTCGCGTTGGTCACCCCGCCAAACGCCGCCGTCGGATCGAAGGCGTACTCCGTCTGCGTGACCCCATCCGTCAGCACGGTTTTGGTTCCCGGCTTCATCCCGCTCTGCCAGGTGAGCGTCGCCATGTTCGGATGCGTGGCATCGTTCGTCAGCCGGTATCCAATTGTCTGAACGTCCGTTACATTTCGGTGGTTCAGGGTATTGAAGGCTTCCCCCATCAGATCGAAAGAGCAACGATCACTGAGACGAATATGCTTTGTGACGCGAGCATCGAGGTTGACCGCCGCCGGATAACGAAAAGTGTTGCGGCCGATCGGCGGAATCAGGTTCTCCCCTCCTGAACCGTTCAGCCCGGCACCCGGTCCGGCGATCGGTACCGCTTCGCCGGCCAGTCCTGCATCGAAAGTCTCGTCCGGCTGGTGCACAACCTGCAGGCAATCGGATCCGCGGCCGCTCGCTCCGCCCGCGTTCAGCCAGTCCTCATAGGAACATGAAGGCGAAGGAATACCTCCCGAGGAGCGCATCGACCAGGGAAGTCCCGTATGCCACTCCCCCGCCGTCGACAGCGAATAGCCTCCGAGGAAGAATCCATCAGCACCCCGCGGGCGCCATGGTTCGCGCACCACCACACCGCCCGCAACCCGCTGGCGTACATCGTAATTTGAGGTTCCATGCTCCAGGCGCATGTCTGCCGGATCGTAGACATCGTTGCGATCGGCAAAAGTCGCCTCGCTCTGTCCGTCGTCGATGGCATGCGCCCACGTATAGCCGCCGTTGATCTGCACAGCGCCTCTCTGGTGCACCAGCCGTACGAGCGCCCCGCGGTAGCTGGAGTTCGTCTCGCTGATCGCGTCAGTCATCGCTCCATACGCGGGATTCAGCCGCCGGTAATAGAAACGTGCCGGCGTATAAATCGGATTGGTGAATCCGCCTAGCGGACTCGCCTCCTTGCCCAGCGGCCCGATGTCGCCCTCGTTGCCCGGAGCGGCGATGCTGTAGAAGATCGTCGCTGTGGCGCTGCGGTCGAGATTCGTGTCCATAAACTGCGTCAGGTCATGCCCGTCGGATGCGATGGCCGCTACCGTCAGCAGAGTGCCGCGCCCCAGCGCCTGCTGCACCGAGAGATCGATCGAATTGATCTGCGGGCGGCGAAAATTGCCGTCGAAGAAGACTACCTCCGGCGCGCTCGTCTGTTGATCGGAAGCCAGGGGGTCGGTATACGGCGTCTCCCCGCTCGCGAAAACATAGGGGAACGCCGGGGCCCCCGCATCCATCGGCCGCCAGGCATAGCTCCTCGGAGCGCGCGCCGATCCGGTCGAGGTCAGAGCGCTGTAGACCGTCGCATTCGGAACCCGCCCGTAAGAGATCCCAAAACCCCCGCGAAGAACCGTGCGGCCGTTCCCCCGCACGTCCCAGGCCAGCCCCGCCCGCGGTCCGAAATCCGCCTTGTTGTGGGGCAGGTGCCCGGTCTGAGGAATCGCTGCGTTGATCAGGGCTGCATTCGTGTCGGGCAGCCGCTCGTATTCGTAACGGACGCCCCCCGTCAGGCTCAGCCTGGGTATCGGCTTCCACTCGTCGATCCAGTACGCTGCATAATCCGCCGTCTGCAAACTCCAGTTGGGCAGCCCGACCGTCTGCCGGAACTGTGAATAGCACGGATACCGTCCCGTCCCGGTCGTCGTTCCGTCACAACTGCCGGGGGCCAGCAGATCGGAGACAAAATCCAGCAGGCTCGCGTAGGAATAACTGCCGGTTTCGTTGTTCAGTCCCTCCACCGCATCCACTACATGGTTGTAGTCGTACCCGAACCGCATCGCCTGCTTTGCATGAATCCATGTCATCGCCTCCATCACCTGCTGCCTTGTCTCCGCCGGATACTCGGGCTTGTCGACCGCAGTCCGCGTGCCGAACGTAAAGCCCGCGCTGCGATCGATGGAAACCTGAGGCGGCAGGCCATAGGAGTTGTTGGCCAGCGATTTCTCGAAGGCGCTGCCGGCGCCAGGACCCTGAGACAGCACATCCCGGCTGAATTGGTAGCGCAGGCTGCTGGCAAGATGCGTCGTCG
This sequence comes from Acidobacteriaceae bacterium, assembly GCA_049585375.1. Classification (GTDB taxonomy): domain Bacteria; phylum Acidobacteriota; class Terriglobia; order Terriglobales; family Acidobacteriaceae; genus Palsa-343. Next base: position 2,874 of record JBAUZR010000736.1, on the reverse strand, counting down.
CGAAATGTTCCCACCGCGCGACTGCCGCATCGTCGCTCGTTGAACTGTTGCCGAAGCTCCCGATGCTGTCCGTCTCGGTCGCTCCGCTCAGCCCTCCAAAGGGAGCCGTGCGCCGCATGGAGTTGTACTGCAGCGTGACCTGATTGCGCCCATTCACATGCAGGTCGAGCCGCGGAAACACTATCGTCTGCCGGGTGGCCCGCGGCGCCTCGCCCAGCATGCTGTTCAGTTCCTGCAGCACCGTTGCATAAGCGCACGCCGCCTGAGCAGTTGACCCTGAGCTGGCGTTATTGGCAGGGCATTTCTGCAGCAGCGGCGACTTGCTGCCCGCGATGCGTGCCTCCAGCGTCGTCAGCGTCGGACCCGACGGCGCTGCAAAAAACACCTGCGGCTCGTTCGCCCGCGCTACCGCGGGATCGTGGCGCTCATGCTGCTCCCAGGCAAGAAACCAGTCTGCCCGCCCCCGCCGAAGCGGCCCCCCCGTCGCCACTTCCCAGCTTTGCCGGCGATCCGGAGCATGCCATGGAATCTCCTGGTACGTCACAGGCTGCCCGTTCAACAGGAGCACCGGCTGCCCATTCACGCTGCCCGTGGTACCCACTGGCTCCATCTGCATCACTTTGGTGAACGCATTCGCCGCCTGCCCCAGCGCGCCCCGGTCATAAAACACCGCCGACCCATGCATATGGCTGGAGCCCCCGTGCGTCACCGTGGTCATGCCGCCAGGCCGCCAGCGTTCTCCCACCAGGCCCGGCGCGCCTGTCTGAAATTCGCCCACCGCCGACTGCGCTGTCGCAAACCCATTCCCTGTGCTGGCCCGCTCCTGTCCCCGGAAGGCCAGGTTGTGATCCGTTCCATCCACCGTGATGGCATTCAGCAGCGGACTCAACCCGCGGAAACTGATCTCGTCCCCGGTGCCGGCCACTCCATCGGCGAACAGCGCCGCCAGCCGAGACCAATTCTGGCTGTTATTGGGCAACTCGCTCACCAGACCTGGAGCTGCATCGGCAGCCGACGCCGCGTCTTGTCCATCCACCAACACCGTCCGATGAACCGTCAGCGGAGACAAAAGGGGATGCAGCCGCTCTGTCGTCCCCATTCCCACGGAGACATGGTCCGCTTCCCAGTTCGACAAACCAGTTACGCGGACGCGGACCCGATACTCGCCCGGCGGCAGAGCTGAAAATTGAAAACCGCCCCTGCTGTCAGAGACTGCATCCCTGCCTTCGCCGGTGGCCCCGTTCTCGATCCGGACCCAGGCGCCCGCCAACGGTCTGCCACCCGGTCCCTCAACCTGTCCGGCTACCGAGCCGCCGATTTCCGACTGCGCTTCGCACCAGGTTCCCGCCCCGCAGCCCACCCCAAGACCCACAGCCATCAAGACCACTTTTGTAAAGGAAGGAAGACGCACACGGTGCCTCTTTTTGCGACTGGAGCGCGGCCAGTTCCGAGGTTTGTTGCGGGCAGGTGAATTCATCCTCGTGCATTCGCTAGACTGGGGAAAGCGAATGTTTATCGATGAAGCCAAAATTCGGGTCAAAGCCGGTGACGGGGGTAATGGATGTATGGCCTTTCGCCGCGAAAAGTTTGTTCCCCGCGGCGGACCCTCCGGCGGCGATGGCGGACACGGCGGCAGTGTGATCCTCGAAGCCAGCCAGCGCCACAACACCCTCGTCTATTTCCGCTTCAACCCCGAGCACAAGGCGGAGCGCGGCGAACACGGCATGGGCTCCAACTGCACCGGCCGCGACGGAAAAGATCTCGTTCTGAAGGTCCCGCTCGGCGCCGTGCTCTTCGATGCCGACACCGGGGAGATGGTCCACGACTTTACCCAACCCGATGAGCGCCTCGTCATCGCCCGCGGCGGACGCGGCGGACGCGGCAACCAGCACTTCGCCACCTCCACCCACCAGGCCCCGCGCGAGCACGAGCTCGGCCGGACCGGCGAAGAGCGCAACTACCGCCTCGAACTGCGCGTCCTCGCCGATGTCGGCCTCGTCGGCTATCCCAACGTGGGCAAATCCACGCTCATCTCCCGCATCTCCGCCGCCCGGCCCAAAATTGCCGATTATCCCTTCACCACCCTCGAGCCCCAGCTCGGCGTCGTCACCATCGGCGATGCCCCCTACGAGGAAAGCTACGTCGTCGCCGATATTCCCGGCCTGATCGAAGGGGCACACCTCGGCGCCGGCCTCGGTACCCAGTTCCTCCGCCATATTGAGCGCACCCGCATTCTCGTCCACCTGGTGGATGTCTCCGACGGCAGCGGCCGCCCCGATCCCGTCGAAGACTTCCGCGTCATCCTGGAGGAACTCAAAAGCTTCGGCCATGGACTCGACAGCAAGCCCATGATCGTCGTCGCCTCCAAAGCCGACGTGGCTAATCCCGAGAAGATGAAAAAGCTGGAGGCAATGGCGAAGCGCCGCAAGCTGCCCTTCTACGCCATCTCCGCCGTCACCGGCCTTGGCGTGGACAAGCTGAAGTACGCCATCGGCGAGCGTGTCCGCGATCTGCGCAACGAAGCCGCCGTCGAAGCACCGCCCGCCACACCCGCCGCCCTTTAGACAGTGAAAGCGGTCGCCGTCATCTAACGCCCGGCCGCCGGCGCGCGCATCAGAAACGAAATCTCTCCCACCCTGTAAGTCACCTTCCCCTCGCCGGCCGGGACAGGCGTAACTTTATGCGCCATCACTTTCTCAAATGCCGCCATCAGCTCCGGCAGAACGGTGGGAGACGCAACCGGAGCATTGTGCGATCCCAGCACCAGCTTCACCTGCGGAGCCAGCGCCGCGAGCCTCCGCACCGAACGGTCGTACGCTGCCAGATCGGTTTCCGGCCGATACAGCCAGATCGTTCCGGGATAGTAGATATCCC
>JBAUZR010000735.1:0-7939 GCA_049585375.1 Acidobacteriaceae bacterium | reverse complement strand
CGACAAGAACGTGCTGCTGGTGAGTCCGAGCAGCCTGCTTTGCGTGGTGCGGACGGTGGCGCAGATCTGGCGGCAGGAGCGGCAGAGCCGGAACGTGGAGGAGATCGCGAAGCGCGGACGGATTCTCTACGACAAGTTCCGGAGCTTTACAGAAGAGCTAATCAAGGTCGGCGCCAAGCTGGGCGATGCGCGGAGCGCGTACGAGAGCGCCTTCAACAAACTGACCCGAGCCGAGGGAAATCTGGTTTGGCAGGCGGAGAAGCTGGTGAAGCTCGGAATCAAGCCGACTAAGACGCTGCCGCAGCCGCTGCTGGATCAGGCGACCCAGGCGGACGAGATGCTCGAACTGGCCGCAGTGAGCGAAGAGCCTGGGGAAGACGGCTGAGTCACGCGGATTTTCGACGGTTCTTGTCAGTGAAGGAGCCGGTGGCGTGCTGGCCGGCGGGGGTGGCGGGGTGCTCCTCGGCCTGATGGCCGGGATGTCCACCATGGCCGGCGTCGCTGTGACGGCCTACATTCAGATCTAAAGCGCGCTTTTGCGAGTCGCTGGTGCTGGTGGCTTTAGGATCCTCCGGCTCGACGGGATGAACGCTGGTCTGCGGCTGCTGGGCGGAGGCCTTGTCGTCATGGGCACGCTTGCCGGGGGCGGGATCGGTATGGGAACCGGACTGGGAATGCATCTTTTCAGCGGACGAGTGAGACATGAACGCACCTGGTCGGGAATGCCCGATGCCGAGTTAGATGCGAGGTAGAGTCGCGCAGGAGCCGTTTCTATCGGGAGAGGTGTTCTTTGTCCCTCATACCGCAGGGCATCCAGGCTTATTGGTGGGATTTGCTGCGGTCGCGAGCCGGTGCTCGGCTCACCCGACGATAGACGGTGCGGACTACGTAGTTTTTATGGGGGCCCTGGACGGCGTGCTCCACAAACAATCGGTCATCGCGGTCGAGCGTAAATTGCGAGACATAGCGGTCGGGCGGGCAGTGGTGTTCTGCTTCGGCGCGGAGGCTTCCGTCCGTGGAGAGACGAAAATTAAGCCGCTCGAACAGCTCTTCATTCTCGGCGAAGAGAACGTCGAAGCCACTCGCGGGTGGGGGCAGTTGGCGATAGTAATAGCTCTGGCTGCCGGTAAGCGTAGTTCCGTCAGCGAGCCGGACGCGGGCAGTTTCGTCATACCGGGCGCGGCCTTCGGCGGTGGCCAGGATGCGGGCATGGCCGGTCATTGTCGCCTTGTCCGGGACTTCACGGACAAAGCTCCATTCGCCCAGAAGGCGCTCGAAGATCTCCGCGCTGCGTTCCGAGTTAGCCGGAGAAGTCATATTGCCGGCCGGGTTGTATCCGGCGATCTCATGCGCGCGCTTCAAAAGCAGGACGAAGCCGCTGCCAGCTGACATCGAGATCTTCGGGGAGCAGGCGGGTTTCGCCAATGGTGGTGAGGAAATTGGTATCGCCGGTCCAGCGAGGCAGGGCATGGAGGTGGAGGTGTCCGGCGACGCCGGCGCCCGCGGACTTTCCAAGATTCAGGCCGATGTTGAAGCCGTCGGGCGAGTAGGCGGCAGCGAGAATCGTCTCGGCGCGCTGGGCCAGGTCCATCATCTCGTGAGTGGTGGCGGAGCTGACGGCCGCGAGCGAACTCTGGTGCTCATACGGGACGACCATGAGGTGGCCGGAAGTATAGGGGTAACGGTTCAGGCAAACAAAATTATGCCGGGCACGGACGAGAATACCGGCGGCGCGCTCGGCCTCTTCGCGCGGCGTGCCATGTTCAATCGCGTAATCGACGGCGGCCATCATGTTGCAGAAGACGCAGCCGCTATCGCCGGGCCAGGCGCTCAGCTCTTCGGGGATACCCTGACGCTTTGTCTTGTCGATTCCGGAGACGTAGGTGTAACGCCAGGGAGTGAATAGGAAGTCCACGCGGCCATTGTACGAGAGCCCCGCGGAGGCGACGATTGTGGTTCTGTTAACGCTCCTGGGGGATGCGTGCCGGAGCCCCGGCCTGCATCGCCTGCACCTTGCTGTGGCGAATGGAATAACCGAAATAGATGATCAGGCCAATGATGAGCCAGCTGAAGAAGCCGATTTTGGCGGGCGTGTCGGAGGAGACCATCAGGGCGAGAGCAATGATCATTCCCATGATGGGAACGAAGGGAACCCACGGAGTACGGAACGGACGGGGAACATCAGGCTGCTTCTTGCGCATGACCCAGACGCCGAGGCAGACGATGGTGAAGGCCAGAAGAGTGCCGAGGCTGACGAGCTCGCCGAGAAAATTGATGTTGAAGAAGGCGGCCAGAAAAGCAACGAGGACGCCGACGGCCATCGTCACCAGCCACGGGGTACGGAAGCGCGGGTGGATGTTGCCGACCCATTTAGGCAGCAGACCGTCATGGGACATGGTGTAGAGTACGCGGGTCTGGCCGAGGATCATGACCAGCATGACCGAAGCGAGACCGGCGATAGCTCCGAGATCGATCAGGCAGACACCCCAGGTCGCTCCGATAGCAGCCGCGCCGTCAGCGACGGGAGCGGGAGTGTTGAGCGAGGTGTAGGGCTTGAGTCCGGTGAGCAGGCCGCTGACGATGATGTAGAGAATGGTGCAGATGATCAGCGAGCCGAGGATGCCGAAAGGAAGATCCTTCTGCGGATTGCGAGCTTCCTGTGCCGCAGTGGAGACGGCGTCGAAGCCGATGTAGGCAAAGAAAACAACGCTGCCCCCTCGCATGATGCCGGACCATCCGTACTCTCCAAAGTGGCCGAGGTTTTTCGGGATAAACGGGTGCCAGTTGGCCATCATGTGGTGCCAGTGGCCGAAGGCAAAGACCGTCGCAATGCCGATAAAGAAGAGGACGACGGAGACCTTGATCATGACGGCGGCGCTGTTGAAATTGGCAGACTCCTTCACGCCGACGACAAGAATTGTGGTAACGACGATGATGGCGCAGAGAGCGAAAATATCCACCCGGGCGGAGAACGGATGGCCGAAGAGGGTGATCGCCAAAGACGGCGTGGGATTGAACGGGACGTGCACGCCAAAATAGCCGAGCAGCGATGTGACGTAACCGCTCCAGCCGACCGCGACGGTCGCGGCGCCGAAAGCGTATTCGAGACAGAGTGCCCAGCCAATGACCCAGGCCGTAAGCTCGCCGAGCGTGGTGTAGCCGTAGGTATAGGCGGAGCCGGCGATGGGAATCATGGAGGCGAATTCGGCGTAGCAAAGACCGGCGAAGACGCACCCAATTCCCGCAACCACGAAGGAAAGCACGATGGCCGGACCTGCAAACTGGGCGGCCGCGGTGCCGGTGAGGACGAAGATCCCCGCTCCAATGATGGCGCCAATGCCGAGAGTGACCAGGTTGATGGGCCCGAGCGAACGCCTGAGGGTATGCTCGCCCTCGGCGTGCGCCTCCTCGTGGCAGAGAGAAAGGGGCTTGGTTGCGGAAAGCTTAGCCATTCTCGGCTGTTCCTCCAGAAATTTCCCCGGTTGCCTGCGCCGGATCGAGCGATGATGCTGAAGCCGTCCTGCGAGACCACACAGCAAACACCGGAACTCCGAGAAGCACGATCACGAGGCCGGGCCATGTGTACTGCGGTTTATAGCGCAATAGTACGATACAAATCCACGCGGCCATCACTATATAGACGGCGGGGAGAACGGGATAGCCGACGGCCCGGTAGGGACGCTCCGCGTTGGGGCGCTTGACGCGCAGCACAAAAAGACTGGCGATGGTGAGGATGTAAAAGATCAGCTCGGTACAGATGATGTAGTCGAGGAGCTGCGAGTAGGAGCCGGAAAGGCAGAGGACACAGGTCCAGAGAGCCTGCACGATCAGGGCGGCGACGGGGGTGTGCCAGCGTGGGTGGAGTTTGCCGGCAGCCTTGAAGAAGAGGCCGTCGCGGCTCATGGCGTAGTAAACGCGGGCGCCGGCAAGGGTGAGTCCATTGGCGCAGCCGAAGGTGGAGATCAGGATCGCGGCGGCCATGAGGTATGCGCCCGCCCGGTGGAAGATCATCTGCAGGGCGGCGGTGGCGACGCGGTCGTCGGTCGCGTACTGAATGCCGCGCGCGCTGATGGTGGCTCCGTGCGGGTCGCCGTGCAGCGGAAGCGCCAGCAGGTAGACGAAGTTGGACAGGATGTAGAGGAGCAGAACGATGCCGGTCCCGAGAACGAGCGAGAGAGGCAGGTTGCGTTTGGGATTTTTGACCTCGCCGGCCGTGTAGGTGACGTTGTTCCAGGCGTCTGCGGAGAACAGGGAGCCGGTCTGGACGACGGCGAGAATGGTAAGGAGACCGACCATGGCAATGGGTCCGCCCACGCCGATCTGGAGGGGATGAAGGGCGTGCCATCCGGCATTACGCCAGAAGGCCGCGCCGAAATTGGCACGGATGGCGGCGGCGTTGCTGCCGAGGAGAAGCCCCACACCGACGAGGCCGAGAAGCGCGGCGGTCTTGGCGGTGGTGAATACGTTCTGAACCATCGCACCGAGTTTCACGCCGAACAAGTTGATGGCGGCGAGGAACAAAATGATGACAACGCCGGCGAGATTGGCGGTACTGAGGCCAATATCCATATTGCCGAGGACCATGGGTCCGACGTGCCAGGCGGGAACGTGCGCGATGTGCCAGATCCAGTTGGTTGACGAGACCGAGGGAAAGAAAACACCGAGGAATTTGCCGAAGGCGACCGCGACGGCGGCGATGGTGCCGGTCTGGATGACGAGGAAAAGGGTCCAGCCGAAGAGAAAGCCCCAGATGCGGCCGAGTGCCTCGCGCAGATAAATGTACTGGCCGCCGGCGCGGGGCATCATGGCGGCGAGCTCTCCGTAGCTGAGGGCTCCGATGATGGTCATGACCGCAGTGACCAGCCAGGCGCCGATGAGGAGCGCTGGCGAGCCGACGTCGCGGCCGATTTCAGCGGGCACGATGAAGATGCCGGAGCCGATCATGGAGCCGACCACGATGGCGGTGGCGCTGAAGAGGCCTAACGTGGGAACAAGTCCTGGCCGTGACGGAGCGGAGGCCGGAACGGGGCGATGGGGCGGCGCGGGGGCGGGGCGGGTGCTCACGTGTCTATCAGTTCTACTGCAAAGGTATGTCACTTGGAAATGGCAAGAAATGCCTGCGCAGCCTCGGCGGGAGAACGATCCGCGCCAAAGACCGCGCTGATCACCGCGAGCGAGTCGGCGCCGGCGGCAAGAACAGCGGGCGCGTTGGCGAGCGAGATGCCGCCGATAGCGATGAGGGGCTTTCGGGTGAGAGCGCGGGCGCGGCGGATGCCTTCAAGACCGACGACCGGGTTAGTGTCGGATTTCGAAGCGGTGGCGAAGACCGGACCGATGGCGATGGAATCGACGGGCTCGCGATCGGCGGCGAGGACTTCCTCATCTGTGTTGGTGGAGATGCCGATGAGGATGTCCGCCCCCAGCAGGGCGCGGACCTGGGCAGGCGGCATGTCGCTTTGGCCGACGTGAACGCCATGAGCGCGGGCGGCACGGACGAGTGCCGGTCTGTCATTGAGGATGAGCCGGAGCGAGGGGGCGGCTTCGCGAAGGATGGTCGAATCCTCCAAAAAGACTGCGTCCGAATCGCGCTTGTTGCGGTACTGCAGGAGGCTGACGCCCACGCTGGCCAGTTCCCGCGCGAGACGCTCGAGGAGCGTGCGGCGGCTGGGGGATCCGGGAGCAGCTTCGCGGAGAACCAGGCCGGCATCAAGGATGGGATAAAGAACGGGGAAGCTGGCGCCGGGAAAGAGTGTCGCCGGCTGCGCATGGGTTTCGGTCATTGCCCCTATTGTCAGGGAAGGCAGGAGGGATTCAAAAGGAAGGGGCGGCTGACGATGAACCTTGAATCGCTCCGTCACGGTGTGCGAGCGGGAACAGAGGGGGTCCAGAAATCAGCGAGCGGCTGACTCTACACCCGTGACGGGATTGGAATGCGGGAAGGGGAGATGGCGCATGCGCTCGAGAGCGGCGGCATCGGGTGCGGAGCGGCAGATGTCGAACTGCTGGCCCGGAGGATAGGCGCCGATGACGAGGAAATCCAAAGAGGCGGAGAGACGGCAATGACCCGTGCCGGTAGGCAGGAGGACGACGTCGCCTGCGCGGACGAGGATCTCGCGTCCGCCTTCGCCGCCGAGGAGAAGACGCGCCGAGCCAGCGACAAAGCCGAGGACTTCGTGAGCGGTGGAGTGATAGTGGTGGAAGTCATAGACACCGTCGCGCCATTGCGGTGGCCACCCGTTACCTTCGAAGAGCGCTTCGCAGGCGGAGGCGGGATCGGGGCTGCGGCGGTCGAGCACACCGCGATAGAGCAGAACCGGGAGGCGTTCGTTATTAGGAATCCAGAGGTTACGCGAGAGGCAGAAAGCCTCCGGACCGAGCTTAGCAGTGGACGATTTCTCCATGAATACCCCCTGGATTCGATGAGAAGAGAGGGGTTGCGGAGATCGCCAAAGGCCAGAGTTTTCAGCAGACTCACAACCTTTTAACCGGAATCGTGTCAGCCAGGGGGCACCCGGAGTTTTCACGTCTTTTCGGGTCAATGCGGCCTAAAATAGTTACTGATATGGCAATTCGTTCGTTTCGTTCCCTCCTCGTGCTGATGGTGTGCGCGGCCACAGCTGCGTCGGCGCTGGCCGATGCCGCTCCGTTCGATCTGACCGGCCCGAAGCTGGAAGTGAAGGTGACGCGCGCGGGCAAGACGCTGCCGATTGCAGAGGTGCCAAATCTGGTGGCAGGGGATCGGTTGTGGGTTCGGGCGGATCTGCCGCCGGGACAGTCGGCACATTATCTGCTGGTGGCCGCGTTTCTGCGCGGGTCGACGAACCCGCCGCCGGAGAACTGGTTTTTCCGGCAGGAGACCTGGGATCGGAAAGAGGAAGGCAAGCCGCTGACAGTGACAGTCCCGGCGGACGCGCAGCAGGTCGTGGTTTTTCTGGCGCCGGAAACGGGCGGAGATTTCAAAACGCTGGTGAACGCGGTGCGGGGGAGGCCGGGCTCGTTTGTGCGGGCGTCCCAGGATCTGAATCAGGCGATGCTGGACCGGTCGCGGCTGGACACGTATTTATCGGCGGTGCGGCAGCTGAGCAACGAGGATCCGACCAAACTGAAGGATGCCGCGCCGATGCTGGCACGCAGTCTGGGGATGAAGCTGGATGATAAATGCCTGGACCGGATTCCCGAGTTGCAGGCCTCGTGCCTGAGTCAGGGACAGGACGCGATGATCCTGAGTGACGGGCACAGCGCATCGATTGTCGAGGCGCTGACTTCGGGCCCGGCTGGTGATCTGGCGTCGCAGCTGAGCTACACGCCACAGGCGAGCTACGGCTATTACAGCCCGTACGTCGGCTCGGTGATGGATATGGCACGGATCCTCGACTCGTTTCATACCGCGCAGTACCAGTACATCCCGGCGCTGGCAACCGAGAGCGGTGACCAGATGTCGCTGATGCTGAACACGCCGCCGTCGTTCCACAATCCAAAGTCGGTGCTGGTGACCGCCCTGCCTGCGGTAGAAGCGGCTCAGCCACCACCGCTGCATCCGGTGGATTCCAAGCAGAACTACTGCGCGGAGAAGAACTCGCTGGTGCTGGCGGTGGACGGCGCGCCGCTCGTGTTCTCGACCGGGTACGCACATGAAATGACGCTTCGTTTGAAGACGAAGAGCGGCAAGATCGTGGATGAGGCTGTGCAGCCGACCGCGGAGCAGGGAGGCCTGGTGCTCGAAGCAAAGGACCTGAGCGCGAGCGACTTCCCTAACGTGATCGACGCATCGCTGCACGGGTACTGGGGGTTCGAGAAGTACGACGGGCCGGCGTTCCGGCTGCAGAACACGCACGCGCAGCACTGGCAACTGGCTGCGAGTGATCGGGAGGCGCTGATTGTCGGACGCGAGGACACCATTCATCTCACAGCCGACGACGCGAGTTGCGTGGACACGATC
>JBAUZR010000734.1:0-2299 GCA_049585375.1 Acidobacteriaceae bacterium | reverse complement strand
CTCTGGCAGTGGATATTGGTGGCACAGGGCTGAAGATGCTGTGCCTCGATGCGGAAGGCAAACCAATCACGGAGCGCCTGCGGGTGCTGACCCCGATGCCGGCAACACCGGAGAAGGTCCTGCGCGCCCTCGACACATTGAAGGCGCAGATGCCGGCCTTCGACCGGGTCAGCGTGGGATTTCCCGGCGTCATCAAGCAGGGGATCACCATGCTGGCTGTGAACCTGAACCCGAAGTGGGTGGGCTATCCGCTGCAGGCCAGTCTGCAGAAGCGCTGGAAGAAGCCCGTGCGCGTCGCCAACGACGCGGTGGTGCAGGGAATGGGCGCGATTCAGGGGCGCGGCATCGAGCTGATTCTGACCCTGGGCACCGGGCTGGGTTCCTGTCTCTTTGTCGACGGCAGGATCTGTCCCATGGAGCTGGGTCATCATCCCTGGAAGAAGATGACCTACGAGGATTACCTTGGCCGGCGCGGACTGGAGAAATACGGCAAAAAAAAGTGGAACAAGCTGCTCGAGAAGGCGATCGAACAGACCGCCGCCACTTTCAACTGGGATCACCTCTATCTGGGAGGCGGCAACACCAAGCTGATCAAAATAAAACCCCGCCCGGACATTACCATCGTCTCAAACATGGATGGGCTGCTCGGCGGCGTAGCGCTGTGGCGCGACGTGGACCAGCAGAGCAAATGCTAAAGCCTGGCGTTGACGAGCCCCCGCCCTTCAGCGAGCCACTACATGCTCGGCATGGAGCTTCTGCAGCGGGTTCACATTGACGCGGCGGCGCTGCAGGGCGGCGATGCCTTCGGCGGCCGCGCTCGCAGCGGCTAATGTGGTGATGGTGGGAATACGCGCCAGCACAGCAGCGCGGCGGATGGCCTTTTCGTCAAAGTAGGGGTCCTGCCCGCGCGGTGTATTGATGATGAGCTGGATGCGGTCGCCCTTGATCAGATCGACGACATTCGGACGGCCTTCCTTCACCTTGTAGACGCGTTCGACGGTGAGGCCAGCCTTCTCAATCGCGTTGGCCGTGCCTTCCGTGGCAACCAGGTGGAAGCCGAGCTCGACGTACTGGCGCGCCAGGTTGACGAGGTTCGTCTTGTCGCGATCGCTCACACTGAAGAAGACCGTGCCTTTAACCGGCAGGTGCAGACCCGCGGAGAGCTGCGCCTTGGCGAAGGCTTCACCGAAGTTGTCGGCCACGCCCATCACCTCGCCGGTGGACTTCATCTCAGGTCCGAGAACGGTATCCACGCCAGGGAATTTGCCCCAGGGAAAGACCGGCGACTTGACGTAGAAGTATGTGCCGGTGCCGAGGTCTTTTCCGTCGACTTCAAGAAAATCGCGAAGCCGGCGGCCGGTCATCAGGCGCGATGCGATCTTCGCCAGCGGCACCCCGGTGGCCTTCGACACGTACGGAACGGTGCGCGAGGCGCGCGGATTGACCTCGATGACAAAAACCTTGTCCGGATGGCCGGCTCTGCGCTGGATAGCGAACTGCAGATTCACCAGTCCTACGACATGGAGAGCCAGCGCGAGTTTGCGCGTGTAGCCGCGGATCGTCTCCAGTGTGGAGGGCGCGAGGTCGACAGCGGGCAGAACGCAGGAGGAGTCGCCGGAGTGAATGCCGGCCTCTTCAATGTGCTGCATGATGCCGGCAATCACAACGTCGTGGCCGTCGCAGAGTGCGTCAACATCAACCTCGACGGCGTCTTCCAGGAAGTGATCGACCAGAATCGGCCGCTCCTGCGAGTACTCCACCGCCTCCTTCATGTAGCGGGAGACGCTCTCAGCGTCGAAAGCAATGACCATGGCGCGGCCGCCCAGGACGTACGACGGGCGGACCAGCACCGGATAACCAATCCGTTCAGCGCCCGCCAGAGCTTCTTCGACGCTGGTGGCGATGACGCCCGGCGGCTGCGGAATTTGTAACTCTTCCAGTAACTTGCCGAAGCGTTTGCGATCTTCGGCCAGATCGATCGACTCAGGCGAGGTACCGAGGATCGGGACGCCCGCCGCCTTCAGCCGCAGGGCAAGATTCAGCGGCGTCTGGCCGCCAAACTGGACGATCATGCCGATCTCGGCGCCGCCGGAAGCCTCGTGCTCGTAAACCGCGAGCACATCTTCGAGGGTCAGCGGCTCGAAGTAGAGGCGATCGCTGGTGTCGTAGTCGGTGGAGACGGTCTCGGGATTGCAGTTGACCATGATGGTCTCGTAGCCGTCTTCGCGCAGGGCGAACGCAGCATGGCAACAGCAGTAATCGAACTCAATGCCCTGGCCGATGCGGTTGGGTCCGCTGC
>JBAUZR010000733.1:0-6555 GCA_049585375.1 Acidobacteriaceae bacterium | reverse complement strand
GGTTGAGGTCGGGATCATCGACAGGGCAGCAGCGCGGGCGCGGCGCAGGTCTTTGTGGGGGAAGTCGAGGATGACCTGGTCGTTGGTGTAACTGTGGATGGTCGTCATGATGCCGGAGACGATGCCGAAGTTCTCGACCAGGACCTTGACCACTGGCGCGAGGCAGTTCGTCGTGCAGGAAGCGTTGGAAATGACATTGTGCTTCGCCGGATCGTACTTCTTCTCGTTGACGCCCAGGACCACGGTGATGTCCTCATTGGTAGCGGGGGCGGAGATGATGACCTTCTTCACCGGCCCGCGCAGGTGGGCTTTGGCTTTGGTGCCGTCAGTAAAGTGGCCGGTGGACTCAACCACAACCTGGGCGCCGACGGATTCCCAGTCGAGCAGGGCGGGATCGCGCTGGGCGAAGACTTTCAGCTTTTTGCCATCGATGGAGATGAAGTCGTCGCCGGCCTGGATGTCGTTCTTCAGGTTGCCCAGGATGGAGTCGTACTTGAGCAGGTGGGCGAGGGTTGCGGGGCTGGTGAGGTCGTTGACGGCGACAAACTCGAGATCCGGATTACCGAGGGAGGCGCGGAACACGTTGCGTCCGATGCGCCCAAACCCGTTGATTCCAACCTTGACGGCCATGAAAATCGTCTCCTTGCTTTAATGATCGTGCCTGCGGCCCGGTACTCTCAGTGGTCCGGATCACACGGGTGGAGGGCGGCAGAAAACGCCCGAAACCACCCAATTACCGATGCTAGCACCACAGTCAAGGGAAAAGTCGATCTCCAATGGGCTCAACGCAAGAAATCTGCACGAACGTCATGGGCGGGAGACGACCGCGGACAGTGCGGGAAATGGTACAAAGCACGGATGTTGGTTTGCGGAGGGGGAGCGACTGTGTTACATCCTGGATATGCGCTTGTGGATGCGCGATCGCATGAGACGACGCTCGAAGCGTGGGCCGAACACCTCGGAGTCCACGGGAAAAATTGGACAGGAACTACCTCGGAATCAGCCAGCGCCCCTCCAACCTTCGTATCACGGGGGCGGCGGGCCGGCTGCGGCCGATGAAGAAGTGGACCCGGAGACGGAAGGGCTGACCGACGAACCGGAGACGGACGAGCCGGAGGCGGCTGCGGAAGCGGCGAGTCCGATGCGGGCAGAGCCTGTGGGAACGCCGGCCCGTCCACAACCGGTCCAGAAGCTGGTGGTTGAGACGCAGCCGGAGTCAGTGGCGACGCCTCCGCCGGAAGCGCCGGCGACGGCGACGGGCAAAGGCGCGCGCGGCTACGTGGTGCTGACGATCGGGCTGCCGGGCTCGGGGAAGACGACGTGGTTTAAGCGCCGCGGGGTGACGCCACTGTCCAGCGATCTGCTGCGGACGCTGCTGTTCGATGACATCACGGAGCAGCGATGGCAGGGGCTGGTGTTCTCGACGCTGCGGTCGCTGCTGCGGGCGCGGCTGATCGCGAAGATGCCGTGGAATTATGTGGATGCCACGAACCTGTCGCCGCATGAGCGGCGCCAGTGGATCAAGATGGCGAAGAGCTTCGGCTACGAGGTGCAGGCGGTGTTCTTTGATGTGCCGCTGGAAGTGTGTCTGGACCGAAACCGGAAACGCGAGCGCACGGTGAGCGAGGACATAATGAAGAAGATGGCGGAGCGGCTGCGCGCGCCGGACTTCAAAGAGGGTTTCTCGAAGATCACGGTGGTGCGGGTGAAGGGCGAGCCTCCGGTTGCCGGAGCGCCCGCAGCCGCCGACGAAGAATAGTCGCACGAGGACACAACGATTCCGGGGCCAGCGCCAGCGGCGGTCCTCACCGGCAATTCATCCATCGATGCGATCCTTCTCAATGTTCCCCGCGATGAGAATCCACTTCGTCTGCACAGGCAACATCTACCGCAGCCGTCTGGCCGAGGCGTACTGCGCCTCCAAAAACCTTCCTGGCGTCCACGTGTCTTCCAGCGGCATTGCAGCCGGACATTACGACATGGTCCCCATCTCTCCGTACGCCGCCGACCTGCTGACCCGCCTGAACCTCGACACCTGGGCAGCGAAGCACTGGCAGCGCACGACTGCGGCTCTCGTGCAGGCCAGCGACGTGCTGGTGTTCATGGAATCGGAGCATCAGTGCTTTTGTGAAGGCTGGATCGACCCGACACGCCAGAGGATCGAGGTCTGGGGCATCGAGGACATCGGGCCGATGCCCGCAGAGCAGATCCCCGATAAGGTCGAGCGCACTTTCGCGCGGATCCGCGAGCGAACCGATACCCTGCTGCGGTCCCTTGGCCAGGGGTCGAAAGGGGCTGCCTTCAGCAACCGGCCGCCCGGCTCGGCGTGAACTTTGTCAGGCCCAGTTTTGGGTCTATCTGGTAAGATACGGCCACTTACTCTGCCACTAACTCATCGGAGCTCGGGTGGTTTCATTGCTTTCGGAAAAGGCGGTCGTGGGCGCCTGAGAATCTCCGGAACGCCGCACTGAATCCTCCGCTTTTTCCGGCGAGCGACTCGGCAGACGGGCCGCCGATGGAGAATCTGATTTTTGATCTGAAGCTGGTGCTGCGCCAGCTTGGAAGGTCGCCAGGTTTCGCAGCAACCGCGGTGCTGATGCTGGCTTTCGGCATTGGGGCGGTGACAGCGATCTTCTCCCTGGTGGATGGCATCCTGCTGCGTCCGCTGCCGTTTCCCGATTCCGAACGCCTGGTGACGGTGGGCGATCAGATTCGCGGGCTGAACTGGGATTCGACGGCCGATGGCCCGGTCTCTCCTCCGGAGATCGAGAGTTACGCGCGGGAGACGCACTCTTTCTCGGCGCTGGGAGGGTACACCGAGGAGGATCTGGAGTTCTCCGGAAGCAGCCGGCCGGCGCGTCTACAGGCCGCGCGGATGACGCCGGGAGCTTTCGCGGCCCTGGGCGTTGCGCCCGTGATTGGGCGGATCTTTACCCAGCAGGAAGACGAACAGAACGTGCGGGTGGTGTTGCTGAGTTACACCATCTGGAAGGACCAGTTTGGCGGCGACAGGAATGTCCTGGGCAAAAAGGTTCTGCTGAACCGCAGGCCTTACACGGTGATCGGGGTGATGCCGAGAAGTTTCGATTTCCCGATCGCGGAAGGGATCTTCAGCCGTTGCATGCTGTGGGTTCCGATGAGCTTTACGGGGGAGGAGCGGACTGCGGACGCGGCCGGCGACTGGGATTTCGCTATGGTGGGGCGATTGAAGCCGGGCGTCACCCTGGAGCAGGCTCATGCCGACGCCGAGCGAGTTGCGCAGGCCGACATGCGGCAGCTTCCCGCCGATCTTTCCACTTTTGAGTTCCGCGCGGTAGTGCGCCCGCTGCGCGGGGTGACAGTGCGGAATGCGAAGCCGCTGCTGCGGGTACTGTTGCTGGCGGTGACGGTGGTACTGCTGATTGCATGTGCCAATCTGGCGAGCCTGCTGCTGGTGCGGGCGGTACGCTATCAGCGGGAGATTGCGGTGCGCCTGGCTCTGGGCGCATCTGGGCGGAGATTGCTGCGCCAGGTGCTGCTGGAGAGCCTCCTGCTGAGCCTGAGCGGGGGACTGCTGGGCGTGGGCGCGGCGGCGCCGCTGGTGGCTCTGGGCCGTAATCTGCTGCCGGCGAATCTGCCCTTTATCGATGCTGTCCAGATGAACTGGGCAGTGGCCGGATTCGCGGCGGGGCTGGCGCTCTTAACGGGGATCCTCTGCGGTCTGGCGCCCTCGTTTGCCGCGCTGCGTACCAATGTCAACGCGGAACTGAAGGAAGGTGGCCGGACCGGCTCGGCGGGTGGCGGCCACACGCGGCTGCGTTCGGTGCTGGTGATCGGAGAGATTGCCGTGGCGCTGGTGCTGCTCACAGCCTCCGGGCTGCTCTTGCGGAGCTACGCGAAGATGAGCGCCGACGACCTGGGATTCGAACCGGACCACGTGACGACAGCTTTTTATTTCCTGCCGCGCGCGGAATACAACAATCAGGCACGGGTGAATGCCTTTAATGCGGAACTGGTGCAGCGGCTGGACCGGCTACCGGGCGCCGAGGCCGCGGGACTGGCCAAGGCAATCCCCACTTCGGACATGGCGGGGCTGTCCGGCTTTGTTCCGGACGGCTACACAGTCTCCGAGGGGGTGCCGCCGCCGACCGCCGCCGCCATTCCGGTCGTGGGAGACTACTTCCGCGCGATGGGCATCGCCCTTCTCAAGGGGCGCTACTTCACCGATGCCGACAATGCGCAGGGTGAGCTGGTGGTGATCGTGAACCGCGAACTCGCGGAGCACTATTGGCCGGGGGAGAATCCCATCGGCAAACGACTCCGGCTGGGGGCTGCGGGGATGAAGACTCCCTGGATGACCGTCGTGGGCGAGATAGCCGACGCCAAAAAGGCCTCTCCCGATCTCGGTGCCGGGGCGCAGTTTTACTTCCCCGTGTTGCAGGAGGAAAACGATTCCGGCTCTTTCGTCTCCCCCGACGACATTAACGGAAACAATCTCTACGTGGCCCTGCGGTCGCAGCTGCCGGGCACGCAGATGGAGACAGCATTGCGGGCGACCGTGCGGCAGATGGACCCGCAACTGCCGCTCACCCACGTTGCCACCATGACCGAGGTGGTTTCAGAGAGTGAAGCGCCGCGGCGGTTCAACACCGTACTGGTATCGGCGTTTGCGCTGGCGGCGGTGGTGCTGGCGGTGCTGGGCATCTACGGGGTGATCGCCTTCTCGGTCGCGGCGCGGGTCCAGGAGATGGCGATCCGGATGGCGCTGGGGGCGGAGCGAGGGGGCATCGTGAGGCTGGTTCTGAACTCCGCGCTGAAACTGGCGGCGGTGGGGTGCGCGCTGGGGCTGGCCGGGGCGGTCGCAGCCTCCGGCCTGCTGCGGTCGTTCCTCTATGGCGTGAGCCCCTTCGATCCACTGGTGATGGCGCTGGCGGCGGCGGCGGTTTTTCTGCTGGCGGTGATGGCGGCGGTGATGCCGGCGCGCCGGGCCGCGAGGGTGAACCCGATCCGGGCGCTGCGAGGGGAATAGCAGATCGATTCGCCGGACTCCTTGTGTGACGCTATGGCCTGCCGCGGGCAGAGCGCCGGAACTCATCCGGGCTGACCAACCGCCACTGGCGCGACCCGGGAACGGGCGGCAGGGCATACATGCCGGCGGACCAGCGCGAGTTATCGGCAAAATAGAAAGTCTCCCAAACGAAATCCGCCTGATGGATTGCTTTGCCCTCGAGCCGGGCCTGGACGGCATCGCCGTCAGCGGTAAAGGTGAGGCGGACCGTCTGGCCCGGCGCGAGACGCCAGGGCTCCTGGGCGTTCCAGCCAGGCGGCAGGTGGTATCCGTCCTTAGCAAGCCAGACGATTTTCGGGACGCGGCCGTGGGCGGACCAGACCGCCTGGTACGGGTTTTGGGAACTGCCGTCGCCGGACTCCGGAAAGACCAGGCCGATGCCGCCACTGACGATGGTTTTGGGTGAGATGTTGGCAAGCGCGATGACGACAGTGTGCAGCCATAAACCCTGGACGCGGATGGGACGGTTGAGGCGCAGCGGCCGGCCATCGACGGAAATGGCGCGGATGGCCACAGGCGCGGTGGTCATGCGAGCGGGGTCGCGCAGGGTGAAGGTGATCTCGGAAGGCGGCGCGCTGGCGGGTTGCGCGAGGGCGGACGCACTGAGCAGCACGCCGCATGCGCTCAAGCAGAGGGATGGGAAGGGTCGGGGCATAGACTCTCTCCGGAACCCGCGAAAGGGAGCACACGACCGGCGATGCGGGGAGCGATGGCGCCCAGTTTACAGCGAGTCGTAAACGAGGGCGACGAAGGTATTCGGCTGGAGGGAGCCTTTTGCCCAGGTGGCGTCGAGGTCGGCGGTGGGTTTGGCTGCGACGACTTCTTCGACAGTCTCGCCGGAGGCCTTGAGCTTCTCGACACGGTCCGCGACGGCGACCAGCATTTCACGGTAGGTCTGCAGGGCAGCTTTGTCCCCGAGAGGGCCATGGCCGGGCACGATCTTAGTGCGGTCGTCGGCAAGAGAGAGGACCTGATCGACGCCGCGGATCATGCCGTTGATGGTGCCGCCGCTGCCGATGTCGATGAGGGGGTACATGCCGTTGAACCACAGGTCGCCGGTGTGGATGACGTTGCCCTTATTGAAGTGGACGAAGATGTCCGAGTCGGTATGAGCGTCGGGTGTGTGGATCAGGTCTTCCTGGTCGTTATTAACCCAGAGAGTGTCCGATTCGGCGAAGGTTTCCTGAGGCAGTCCGGCATCGGGGGCGGCGGGAAACCGGGCGTCGTACACCTGCATGGTCTGCGGCTTGAGGAGGCGGGTGCGGGTGTTGTCCTGAGCGATGATGAAAGCGCCGGCCAGATGGAGCGCCGCATTGCCGTCAGTGTGATCGAAATGCCAGTGGGTGTTGATGAGCTGCTTGAGCTTGTGGGGGTCGAGTTTGCTGAGCGCTTCCAGGAGCTTCGGCGTGCCCGTGGAGATCTGCGAGTCGATGACCAGCTTGCCGTCAGGGCCGATCTGGCAGACGACGTTGCCGCCGACGCCCTGGAGCATAAAGATGGTGTCGGTG
>JBAUZR010000732.1:0-4975 GCA_049585375.1 Acidobacteriaceae bacterium | reverse complement strand
CACCTTGATCAAGGCAGGGCTGCCAATTCTGGGCTCGCTGGAAATGCTGGCCAAGGGGCAAAAGAATCCGAATTTTTCAGCGCAGCTGCAAAATGTGTCGGCGCGGGTGCGGACGGGCGAGCCGATCTCGGCGGCGTTTGAGGCGCAGGGCGGCTTCCCACTGATGTATACGACGACCCTGCTGGCGGGCGAGCGTGCGGGCAATCTGGAAGAGGTTTTGGGGCGGTATCTGTCCTTCCAGAGGATCTCGCTGGCGTTCCGGAAGAAGCTGCAGGCTTCGCTGATCTACCCAGCGCTGCTGATCACGCTGGTCTTCGGGATGTTCGTGTTCCTGGTCACGTTTGTAGTGCCGCAATTTGCGAAGCTGTATGCACAGATCGGGACGAAGCTGCCGACGATTACGCTGATGATGCTGGCGCTGGGCAAGGGGACGCAGCACTACATCCTCTATATTCTTCCCCTTCTGGCGCTGATCGTCTTCGGCGTCTGGCGCTGGAGCCGCAGCGACGCAGGCGCGGAACGGATCGACCGGATCCGCATTGCCCTGCCCCTGTTCGGCAAGATCTGGCTGAAGTATCAGGTAGCGATGTTCGCGCGTACGCTCTCCACGCTGCTGAGCGGAGGCATTCCTCTGGTGCCTTCACTGGAGACGGCGGCGCGGTCGATCACGAGCAAGCGGATCGGCAAGGCGGTTTTTACCTCGGTCACCCGAGTGCGGGAGGGCCAGGGGCTGGCGAAGAGCCTGGAGGCAACGCGGGTTTTCCCGGAACTATCGGTTGAAATGATCGAGGTAGGGGAGTCGACGGGCGCTCTGCCGCAGATGCTGAACTCGGTAGCGGAGTTTTTTGAAGAGGACGTGCAGACGGCACTGACGGCCGCGCTGGCACTCATTGAGCCGGCAATTCTGATCGTAATGGGCGTGGTGGTGGTGGTGATTTTGATCGCCCTGTATTTGCCCATCTTCTCGATGAGTAATTCAGCGAATTTCGGAGGCTGAATCGCTGCGCGGTTCAGCCGGCCCGTTCGACTCGCCGCCTGATGGCGACTCGCTCAGGGTGACGGTAGAAAGTAAGGATTGATGAGGTAATCTTTATGGCTCAGGCTCCCCCCATCCCGATTCCGATTCCGACCGAGCAGGACGAGACCCTGCAGGCGCAGACGCTGGCGCGGCGCTATCGCTGCGAGTTTGTCGATCTGCGGAACTTCCGGATCCAGCACGAGGTGTTGCGCTCGGTGCCGGTGGATATGATGTTCCGCTACAACTTCGTTCCACTGGAGCAGCCGGATGAAGAGCGGCTGATGATCGCAGTCAGCGATCCCAGCAAGCTGATGATGCTGGACGAGATCAGCGGACTGCTGGGCAAGCGCATCATCACGCGGGTGGCGACGCTGTCGCAGATCACCGATCTGCTGAAGAAGACCGAGCAGAGCCAGCGGGTACTGGATGAGGCATCGGAAGGGCTGACGTTTGATGTGCTGTCGTCGGACGACAACCCCGACGAGAACATCTCGATCGAGAAGCTGACGTCGGAAGAGGATATCAGCCCGATCATCCGGCTGGTGGACACGACGATCTTCACGGCGCTGGAGCGGCGCGCGTCGGATATTCACATCGAGACCTATGACGATTCGGTAATCGTGAAGTACCGCATCGACGGCGTGCTGCAGATGGCGATGGCGCCGATTGCGCGCGAGCACCACACCACGATCCTGTCGCGCATCAAGATCATGAGCGAGCTGGACATTGCCGAGCGCCGCGTGCCACAGGACGGACGCTTCAGGGTTCGCTATAAGGGACGGCTGATCGACTTCCGCGTCTCTATCATGCCGACGGTGCATGGCGAAAATGCCGTGCTGCGCGTGCTGGACAAAGAGTCGATGAGCGAGAAGTTCCGCAAGCTGACGCTGGACGTGGTGGGCTTTGCGGAGGACGATCTGAAGCGGTTCCGGCGGTACATTCGCGAGCCATACGGCATGGTGCTGGTGACGGGGCCGACAGGCTCGGGGAAGACGACGACGCTGTACGCGGCGCTGAACGAGATCAAGAGCGACGAAGACAAGATCATCACCATCGAAGACCCCGTCGAGTATCAGATCCGTGGCATCACGCAGATTCCGGTGAACGAGAAGAAGGGGCTGACCTTTGCCCGCGGGCTGCGGTCGATTTTGCGGCACGACCCGGACAAGATTCTGGTGGGCGAGATCCGCGACCAGGAGACGGCGCAGATCGCCATCAACTCGGCGCTGACCGGCCACCTGGTGTTCACCACGGTGCACGCGAACAACGTGGTCGATGTGCTGGGGCGCTTCGTGAACATGGGGGTGGAGGTGTACAACTTCGTCTCGGCGCTGAACTGCATTCTGGCGCAGCGGCTGGTGCGCACCATCTGCGATTATTGTGTCCACGAAGTGCACTACGATGAAGAGATGCTCGTGGAAAGCGGTCTGGATCTGAAAGAATGGCGAGACTTCCCGTTTCGCGAGGGACGCGGCTGCATTGAATGCGGAGGGACGGGGTTTCGCGGGCGGACGGCGATTCACGAACTGCTGGATTTGACGGACCCCATCCGGGAAATCATTCTGGAAAAGAAGCCGAGCTCCGAGGTGCGGAAGCTGGCGCAGCAGGAAGGCATGCACTTTCTGCGGGAGAGCGCGCTGGACAGGGTGCGGCGGGGCCTGACCACGCTGAAGGAAATCAACAAAGTGACATTCATTGAGGCTTCGCGCTAGTGGCGGAACGGACGAAAATCCACAAACCGGGATTGCGCCCCACACTGGCGGTCGAGATCCGTTCGGAAGGCGTGATCGCGGCGCGTGGCTCGTCGCATCGCCGTGGAAACGAAACGGCGTTGGCGTTCGCGCCGCTGGCCGCGGGCGCGCTGGCACCGGGACTGAAAGTTCCGAATATGGCCGATCCAGCCGCGGTGGCAGCGGCGGTGGAATCCGTACTCGGGGAAGTGAACGCGAAGACGAAGGATCTGACTCTGGTGGTCCCGGACGCGGCGACGCGCGTGCTGCTGCTGGATTTCGACGATCTGCCGGCAAAGCGGCACGAGGCGCTGTCGGTGGTGCGGTTCCGGCTGCGGAAGATGGTGCCCTTCGATGTTGAGTCGGCGGCGGTGAGCTACCAGGTGATGGCCGAGCGGGCGGGGGAACTGAGCGTTCTGGTGACGGTGATGCCGGGCGATGTTCTGGCGGAATACGAGGAAGTGATCCGGAAGGCAGGTTATTTCCCAGGGGTGGTGCTTCCCAGCACTCTGGCCGTTTCAGCTGCGCTCGAGAGCAACGACCCGGCGCTGATGGTGAACCTCGCGGGGTTGTCGGTAACCACAGCGGTGACCCAGGGCAACGAGATGCTGCTGCATCGCCTGATGGAGCTGCCGGCGGATGAACGGGCTCGCGACCAGGAGATGGCGCAGGCCGTGATCACAACATTGGCCTGGTACGAGGACACCCTGAAGAGCACTCCCGAGGCCTTGTACTATGCGGGTCCAGGCGGGGCGGCGGCGGCGCGAACGGCGCCGTGGGCGGCCATGGTGGAACCGGTTCCGCATATCCAGGATTTTGCTGTGCCCGAACCGGCCACTAGCCTTACCAGCATTCCGGCTGGATTGACAGCGGGAGTGACGGGGGTGCTTGCAGGCTGATGCGGATTTCGGTCAATCTCGCGAGCCAACCCTACATCGAGCTGCGGCCGGTGTACGCCCGGCTGCGCATATGGACTCTGGTTCTGGTCCTGGTGGGCCTGGCGCTGTGGTTTCTCTACCACAGTGAGCACGGCCAGGCGGACGAAGCCCGGGCACGGGTGGCGAACGTGGAGAATCGGGTCCAGGAGCTGGAACGACAGCAGCAGAATTATCAGGCGATGATGCAGCAGCCGAAGGATGCCGCGATTCTGCGGCAGGCGGATTTCCTGAACGGGCTGTTCCGGCAGAAGGCGTTCTCATGGACCGCGACGATGACGGATCTGGAAACGGTTCTGCCCACCGGTGTGCAGGTACTGAGTCTCGATCCGATCGTGGCGCCGGACGGGCATGTGACCATCCGTCTGCGGGTGACGGGGGAGCGGGACCGCGCGCTCGATCTGGTGCGCAATCTGGAGAAATCCAGGCACTTCGCCTCGCCTCGAGTCGCTTCGGAAACCCTGGCCCAGCAGGGCAATCAGGCTGGCGTACAGAACGCGAGCACCGGCAATGAGGTGAATTTCGACATTTTGGCGGACTACCGGCCCCTGCCGATTGGGTCCGGGGCGAAGGAAAAGACAGAGAGGAAGTCTCAGGCGAAGAGCGATCATCGGGCCGCCCGCAAAGGTCGAAGGAAGAAGCCGTCCGCCAGCGAAGGGGGGAAACCGACACGATGAAGCGCGGGACCCTCTTTACGAAGTTGAATCTGCATTTTGCCCTGCTGGGGCTGGCAGTGGCCGCCGATGTCTTTCTGGCGGTGAAGTTTGGTCTGGCCTGGGAGGCGATTCGTTCCGGCCAGTCGGGTGCGTACGTGCAGGAAGAGCTCCGTTATGGGCAGCTCGAAGCGCAGATGCAGCACCTGAACGGTTTGCCGGCCAAGGTGGAAAAGTCGAACCAGGACGCGCAGAAGTTCTTCGATGGGCGAATTGCGCCGGATTTCTCAACCATTCTGGCGCAGCTGGGTTCGGTGGCTTCGAAGAACCACGTTCGGCTGTCGCGCGCAGGGTACAGTCCTTCGCCATCAGTGGATGGACTGGCGGAGGTGCGGATCGACGCCGGTCTGAGCGGCCAATATACCGACCTGATGCACTTCATCAACGATCTGGAACGCGACAAGGATCATGTGTTCTTCGTCATTGACGGAGTGACGCTGAGCGGACAACAGGGTGGCCTGGTGAATCTGCGGTTGCGGCTGCGCACGTATCTGCGAGCCAGCGCGACTGATTTGCCGCCGGCCTCTGGCAGCCGCGCCGACCTGGAACCGGCCGCTGCCGAGGTGACGCCATGAAGAC
>JBAUZR010000731.1:0-6207 GCA_049585375.1 Acidobacteriaceae bacterium | reverse complement strand
GTGCTGCTCTGCGCTCTTATAGTCCGAAGGCTGCGCGGTCATGATATTCGGCACAAAGGTCTGCGGATTGCGGTCATAGAGCGGAAACCAGCTGCTCTGCACCTGGACCATGATGCGATGTCCCTTCAGGAAGACATGATCGGCCGCGTGCAGGCTGAACTTGTACTCCTCGGGCATGTTTGCAGGAATGGCCTCAGGCTGCGAGAAGCTGGCCCGATACCGCCCACGGAAAATCTCATCGTTGATCATCAGTTCGTAACCGCCTGGGCCTGCGACCGGCACTGAGGGCGATCCGGCCGGCAAAAACGACGCATCAATGCGCAGGCAGGTCGCGCAGTCAGGATCCTGCTTTGCGTCTGGAAAGACATCGATAAGCTTGACGATCCAGTCGCTGTCGGTGCCTGAGGTCGAGGCGATCAAATCGGCGACCACATCGCCCGTGATGGTCACATCGTGGTTGAGCGGCGGCGTCACCCACGTAGCGACATCAGGCCGACCGTCGACGAAGCGCTGATCCTGCACAAGCCAGGTGTACCAGTGCGAATCCGGGCCGTACGTAGCTTCAATCGGACGGCGGCGATAGGGCACAGGGTTCGCGGGATCCGAGGTATACGCCTTGAACGCGCCCAGATCGGCCGGCTGCGTGAAGCTAAGTTTTCCGTCGGCGTCCAGATAAAGATCATGCTCGGTTACATTCGCGGGAGGCCATTGCGCGTAGTGCATCCAGCGGTCGGTTCCGGTTTGGTACGTCGCCGTATTCGCGAGGTCGAAGCCGGGCTGGTCCTTCAGGTAGTACGCGAAGAACGGAGCTTCAATCTGGCGGCGGAACTCGTCGCCAACCGGTGCGCCGAAATCCAGAGCGCCGAGCCGAATCGTTGTCTCCGCCCAGCTGCCGTGACGCCACGGGCCCAGCACCATGTAGACGCGATGGGCCGGATCCGCAGCCTGATCGTGCGTCTCAAGCGTTGCGTATTCCTCCTGCGGACCCCACAGATCTTCCTGGTCCCACCAGCCGCCGACCTCCAGAGTAGGCACGGTCACGACGTTCAGATGGGGCTGGACCGCGCGCGACCGCCAGAATTTGTCATAAGCGGGATGATCGAGAAAGGCTTGCCATGTGGGCAGGTCTTTCATCCCAGAAAGCTTGCCCGCAGCCGCAAACGATCCAGCATTGAGGAAGAAAGTGTAGGCATCCTCATTGAGTTTGGAGAACGCATCCTCCTTACTCGATTCCATGCCAATCACGTAGTCGTAGCCGTAGGTCTGTCGAAAGGCTCCATTGTGAAAGAAGTCGTCGCCCAGCCAGACGTCCGTCATCGGCGCCTGCGGCGAGATGGCGCGGACTGCCGGGTGAGGATCGATGCCCGCCTCCATCGCCAGAAATCCAGGGTACGATGTGCCGACAACCCCCACGCGGCCGTTGTTATCCGGAACATGCTTCAGCAGCCACGCCACGGTGTCGTATGCGTCCGTGCTCTCGTCCACGGCATGAGGATCGCTGTGGTCGCCCAGCGGCCGCATCATCACAAACTGGCCTTCGGATTTGTAACGGCCGCGGATATCTTCCTCAACGAAAATGTAGCCGCTTTGCGCCAGTTCCGTCCGGCCAATATTGATCGAGTCTGAGCTTGCCCCTTCCACCCCATAGGGTGTGCGGATGAGGATGAACGGCAGCTCTTCGTGCGTGTCGGTGGGGCGCAGGATAATGGCGTGCAGCTTCACTCCATCGCGCATTGGGATCATGACTTCTTCGCGCGAGTACGGCCGAAAATGGTTGTGCTCCGGCGCGCCCGGAACCCGGGTGAAGGTAGCCGGATCGCTCCCGGTGACGCGGATGCCCGTGACCACGCCGTTCCCGTGGGTGATGAACGTGTAGTGGTTGTCGCCGCCGCCCTCGGAGAAGGTTGTGTCGGACTCGGGAATAATGTCGTAACGGGGCGTCCGCTCGCCTTCGAAGTAGAGATGATCGCCGTCGCGAAAGAAGGAAAAGACCGTCTCCGGCTCGTCATCCAGGCGGTACCGGCCGCTGTAGCGATCGAGAGTCGCCGCGGAGACGTGGACGGCAGGTTTGGGCTGCTCCGCGGCCAGCAGGACGGAGGGTACTGCGCACACAAATGTTAGGGCGAACAGAAGAGACAGTCGGCGTCCAGGCATGAAGTGAGGGGCTCTGGTCATCATGGTATCCCGGAAAACGGAAGAAAGCGTGAAGAGTCCTTTCCTCGAAGGGCCGCAAGCGAAGACAATAGGGTTCAGCATGAACACACAGGGCAGATGGGCTGGGCACCGGGCGGCATGGATTGCGATCGGAGCGGGCATTTTCGCGGTAGCCGTCACACTAGGTACGCTCTCTGGCGGAGCGCAGCAGGCGGGGCAGCAGCACGGGAGCGGCATGGCCAGCGGCGAACAGCATCAGGCGGTTTACGACGCCCAGCATCGGATCATTACTGCCGGCGGCTTTGTGAAGACCGGGCCGATCGTCTTCGAAGACGTTGCGAAGGCCGCGGGGCTCACCACCTGGCACCATGTCGCCGGTACCCCCGACAAGCCCTACATCGTCGAAGCGAAGGGCCCCGGCGTCTGCCTCCTCGACTACAACAACGATGGCTGGCTGGACATTTATCTGGTCAATGGATCGACGCTGGATGCCATGAACGGGAAGGCGGCCGCGCCCAAAGCCGCGCTCTTCCGCAACAACCACGATGGCACATTCACCAACGTCACTGACCAGGCCGGCGTCGCCAACCAGCGCTGGGGATACGGTTGCGCGGTGGCGGACTACAACAACGATGGCTGGCCCGACCTGTACGTTACCAACTACGGACAGAACCGCCTCTACCGCAATAACCACGATGGCACCTTCACCGACGTTGCCGAGAAAGCCGGCGTGGCGCTCGGAACCTGGTCTACCGGCGCGACCTTTGGCGACTACGACGGCGATGGCAATCTCGATTTGTTTGTCGCGGGCTATATTCACTTCGACTTCGTCCATCCGCCGGTGTCCGGTTCGCGGACGGTAAACTACGCGAACTGCCAGTATCGCGGCACCACCACCATGTGCGGCCCGCGTGGCCTGCCCGGTGAGCGCGATCACCTCTTCCACAACAATGGCGACGGGACCTTTACCGACGTCAGCGAAAAGCTGGGAGTGGACAACAAAAACGGCTACTACGGACTCGGCGCGCTCTTTGTCGACGTCAACAACGACGGCAAGCCGGACCTGATCGTGGCCAACGACTCGACGCCCAATTATCTCTACATCAACAAAGGCAATGGAACCTTTGAGGACGACAGCTACCTCAGCGGACTCGCCCTGAATGCGGACGGCCGCGAGGCCGCCAATATGGGCATTGCCGCCGGCGATTACGAGAACAACGGGCACGAAGACATCGTCACGACGACTTTTTCTGACGACTACGACATCGTCTTCAACAACGACGGCAAGGGCAATTTTACTGATGTAAGCTACCCCTCCGGCGTGGCCGCGCCCACCATTCCTTTTGTCAGTTTCGCCGACGGCTTTCTGGATTACGACAATGATGGCTGGAAAGATCTGTTCTTTACCAACGGTCACGTTTATCCGGTCGTGGACGAACATCCGGAATGGGGCACCACCTATGCCGAGCGGCCTCTGCTCTTCCATAACGAGAAGAACGGGAAGTTCTCCCTCGTGCCCGCCGTTGAAGGCACAGGACTCGCAGCCGTCGTCGTGGGGCGTGGCGCCGCCTTCGGTGACCTTTTTAACGATGGCAAGATCGACGTAGTCATGAACAATATGGATGGCGTGCCCGTCCTCGAGCGCAACGTCAACCCGGATCACCATCACTGGGTAGAACTGAAGCTCATCGGCGGACCGAAGAGCCCGCGCGACGCAGTCGGCTCGACGGTGTATTTGTCCGCAGGGGGCATCCGGCAGCGCGGAGACGTGCTCAGCGGCGGCAGCTATCTGTCGTCCAACGATCTGCGCGTGCACTTCGGCCTCGGCGACGCCACCCGGGTCGACAGCGTGGACATTCACTGGCCCGACGGCAAAGTGGAAAAGATGACCCTGCCTGGCGTCGACCGCATCTACACGGTGGAAGAAGGCAAAGGAATCACGGCGCCGATGGAGGCGCTGCACGGCGGCCGGTAAGACCGAGCGGGTGCGCGATCCCTTCAAACGGATCGGATCGCGGTCGCAGGCAGAGACTTCCGCCATCCCAGTTCCCCCGCCGGGTCGAATCGGCTATAACAGTGGAGCCGGATGCTCGTATGAACATCAGAGAAGTTGCCCGCCTGGCGAAGGTCTCCACGGCGACAGTGTCGCGCACGATTAACGGATCCGACAAAGTCAAGCCGGAGACGAAGGAGCGCGTCCAGCGCGCCATCGATCAGCTCAAGTTCTATCCCAACACCTGGGCGCGGGCGCTTGGCTCCGGGCGCAGCCACCTTTATGGCCTCATCATCTCCGATATCACCAACCCGTTCTTTCCCGAACTGGTCAAGAGCTTCGAGGATGTAGCGGTCCAGTTCGGCCAGGACGTGCTGGTGGCCAACACCAACTACGATCCGGCTCGGATGGAAGTCTGCGTCAGCCGTATGCTGCAGCGCAAGGTGGACGGCGTGGCGGTCATGACTTCAGAGATGGATGAGCGCCTGATCACCGAGTTTCAGAGTCGCGACATCCCGCTGGTCTTTCTGGATACGGGCACCGCCCAGGGCCTCACCAGCAATATCGTCGTGGATTACGCCGCCGGCGTCGATGCTGCGGTGGAGCACATCGTCGGACTGGGCCACCGGCAAATCGCCTTCATCGCCGGGCCCAGCCTGCTGCGATCGGCGCGCATCCGCCGCGAGGCATTCGTCGCTTCCCTCGAGCGCAACGGCATCGGCGCCGGCCTCCTCGAGGAAGGCAACCATCAGGTGGATGGCGGCCACGAGGCGATGGAGCGCCTGTTGCGAGGCAAAGTGCGGCCTACCGCCGTCCTGGCCTCCAACGACATGACCGCCATCGGCGCGCTGGGAGCGATCCACCAGAGTGGACTGCGCGTGCCGGACGCCGTCTCGATCGTGGGCTTCGACGACATTCAGATCAGCGCCTTCACCATGCCGGCGCTCACCACCGTGCGGCTCTCGCGCGACGAGATCGCCCGCGTAGCCTTCCGGGCCTTGTACAGCATTCGCCAGAACGGCAGCAAAGGCGCCGAATACACGGTGCGGCCGTCGCTGGTTGTGCGGCAGTCCACCGGTCGGGCGCCTGCGCACGCCGCGAAGCGAATGCGCGAACCGGCTCACGCAACCCGGTGAGGTCTATTGAACTTCACCGGATGGGCGCAGACGCTTGAGCTCGAGCGCGCAGGCCAGCGCATTCAGCGTCGCAAAGCGAAAGTTGTCTAAACCCGCCCACACCCGGAAGCGGGTCGTTTCCGACTCCGTAGTGCGATGCGGACGCACCCGGACAAGAATGTTCGGCTGGCCGGCGACGCTGAGGTTGGTGGGAGGATCCGCATCCGCGGTCACCACTTCGACGTGCTCCCCGGCTAAAGAGGCTTCCATCTGATCGAGCGAGGTGGGCTGGGTCAGCTCGACCGTGAGCGAAATGCCATACCCATGGAAGACCGGCACGTGGAGAAGCTGGACATCCGGTTCCGGCAGCCGGCCCCCGGTCAGCAATGCGAAGTGCCGGAGTATCCGCGATTCGCTGGCCGCAAGGGAGAATTTCGCCGCCTCCCCAAACGATGGCGTGACGTTGAAGGCCACCTGGGTGTCGTAAACCTGCTTGGGAAGCTCCTGAAAGCTGAGCAGTTTCACGGTCTGCTGGTGCAGCTCGTCCATCGCCGCCCGCCCATATTCTGAGGCCGGTTCGAGGATCGTCGTCGCGGCTGAGTGGACGGGCGCGTTCTGAGCCATGCGGCCCAGCAGCAGCACCAGCGCCACCGCCACTGGATGCGCCGGAACCACCGCCTTCGTCTCCAGGGTGGGCGATTCTATGGCGGCGGAGCCAGGGTCGCCACCGGCGAGCGGTCCGCGCACCAGCACCCTGGATTGTCCTTCGAGGGCGCCGGAGATATCAATGATGCTGGCGCCCGCGCGACTGGCGTTCTGCCAGTGTTTGAGCGTCAACTCCGGCTCGCCCGCAAAAAACGCAAAATCGACGTGCTGAAAGGAATCGGTATCGATCCGCTGGACGAAAGACACCTCGTCGCCGACAGCCTCCAGGCTGCCCAGCTC
>JBAUZR010000730.1:0-9589 GCA_049585375.1 Acidobacteriaceae bacterium | reverse complement strand
TGCTGAACAGGTACTTGATCAGTGGCAACTCTCCCAGGCCCGGTGTGCCGCTGATGGTGTATGTCGTCTGGTGCTGCAGGATGCCGCCCAGCAGGTTGGCTTCGCCGTCCTTGAGGCGAACGGTGTGGTCGACCGAGCGCTGGGTAATGATCGGCTCCGTGATGCCGCCGATGTTGGTGTTGCCGGCCGTCGAAGAGATCTCGATTTTGCTCTTCAGCGTGACGTCGTCGTTCATGTGGATGGTGGGCTTGATGGTCATATCCACACCGACGTCGATGTACTGAAACTGGGTGTTGACGAGTGAGCTGACGATGGCCGTGGCGGCCCCGGTTTGATAGGAGCCGGTGGCGATGGGGATGCGCTCGCCGATCTTCAAAGTCGCTTCCTGACCGTCGGAAGCACGGATCTGCGGATTCTGAATGATGCGCGAACGCGTGTCGGTGAGCAGCAAGTCGACCGCGGCCTGGCCGATGGTGACGGCAAAGTTGGTCGAATTCAGATGGGCCAGGTTATTGAGAGTGATGCTGCTGGCGGTGGAAGTCGATCCGTTCGTCCCGGTTTCACTGTTGGTATTACTGGTGGTGCTGGTGTTGTTCAGGTTCGCATTCGAGGGCTGGAAGTTGATGCTGGCGGTTTGCGGCAACTGCACACCGATGTTGCGCAGCACATCGCGGCTGACCTCCAGCACAGCCACATCGAGAACCACTTCGGGACGCGCCTTGTCGAGATCGTCGATGAGCCGGCGGGCCAGCAGCAACTCGTCCGGAGTGCCGCGCATGACGATGGCATTCTCGCTGGCTACCCCGTTGATGCGCGCATTCTGGAAGAGATTGCGGAGAACCGTCTGTACTTCGGTGAAGTCGTTCTGTTGTGCGACGTTATGCAGATAGAAAGTTTCCACCGCCTGCTGATCGAGTTCCGTATGCTTGGTGCGCGTGTTCTCCGCTACGAAGATGGTGTTGGCGGTGATCGGACGCCAGAAGGTGTTGGAAGTCACAGCCACGATGCGCAGCGCGTCACGCACCGTCACGTTCTTCAGATCCACCTGAATTCGCTTCGACGTGTACGACGGATCGAACAGTACGTTGATCCCTGCAAGCTTGCCGATGGCCTGATACACGATCCGGCTGTCATCCACCATGTACAGGGTCAGCGGCTCGTTGGAAATCGTCTTGAGCTGCACCGGAGCGGCGAGCTCAAGGGCTTCGTCCGAGGTGCGAGGAGCGGAAGCCGGCCCCGGGGTTTGAGAGTTCAGCTTCTCCCGCGTCGCCTGAATATCCTGACTCGCGAGCTCATTGCTGGGATCGATTTCGAGAGCGCGCAGGAACTCAGTAAGAGCGGGGGTATAGGCTCCCTGGTCGCGCAGGCGCTCGCCATGTTCCACGTGCAGGGCGGCCGCGGAGAAGCGGGTGCGTTCATAGGCGAGCCGATAGCGTTCATCGCTCGGCTTCTTCTGGTAGGCCTGGTAGTAGTCATCGTAGGCGGTCTGAGTATCGCCTTTGTACTCCGCCGCCTGGCCCTGCTTGTACCAGTGCGAAGCGGACTGGGCGTGCGCCGCGGGGCGCGCCATGAACATAACGGCAAGGAATGCCCAAATAACGAGACTTCTCTTCATGCTGCTCCAGGGTAGGCGGACAGGAATTTGGAGACCCGGTGGGCGAACACACTTCCCGCGCTAAACGCCGGTGAGTGTGCCGCCGGGAGAATCGTACGCCGCGTATAGTATCGCATTGCCGTCAGATGCGCCCGGCGGCAGCGAGCGGTCCTGCGGAATCGTCCCGTAGCATTTTCGCGGTTTCCGTCGACGATATAGCATGAGAGACTGCGACGATTCCCATGACGCGACCGACACACCAGCCCGCGAAGCCCGCTCCCGCCAAACCAAAGCTGCGGGATCCCGTGGCTTCCGGCACCCGCGACGCGACGGTGAACCGGACGGCGGGCCACAATTACTTCCTGCTCGAAAAGTACGAGGCAGGTGTGGCCCTGCGCGGGAGCGAGGTGAAGTCGATCCGCGAGGGCAAGGCCAATCTGAAGGATGCCTACGGCCTCATCAAAAATGGGGAAGCCTTTCTGCTGAATGCCCATATCGGAGCTTATTCTCACGCCAGTTACAACAACCACGAGGCGTTGCGCACCCGCAAACTGCTGCTGCATGAGGAGGAAATTCGCAAACTCACGGGAAAGACGCAGCAAAAGGGCCTGACGCTCATTCCCACCCGGCTTTATTTTCGAAACGGGCGGGTGAAGTGCGAGCTGGCGGTGGCGAAGGGCAAGCAGGACTGGGATAAGCGCGAGACAGAACGGCGCCGCGAAGCGGATCGGGAAGCACGGGCCGCAGTAGCGCGAGGGCGCAAGTCGTAATGTTTCGGGCGACAGCCTCTTTTTTCATCATTATTCTCTGAGACTCAAGTGATCCAGCAGGAAATCTATATAAATCAATGAAAACAAATCTAATTACCGTTTCCGTTTCAGAGGTCGCTACCGAGCTGCTGGCGGTCTTTGCCTTTGATGCCTCTACCGGCAAAGCCAAAGACGCGAAGCCGGAAGTGCGCCTCGTGTCCGAAGATTCCTCGCTGGCGCAAGCCTCCGAGTCAGTCTTGTCCAGCGGGGAATTCAAGGCCGAGCCGAACGAGACACTCCTTCTGCACGCGCCGGCGGGTCTGAAAGCGAAGCGGCTTCTGGTCGTCGGGCTGGGCAAGGTCGCCAGGCTGACGCCGCACGAGGTGCGCAAAGGAGCCGGGCTCGCGGTGCGCTTTGCCAAGCAGCGGGGGCTGCGAGAGCTGGCCATCTCCGTTCCAGTCGGCGAGCCTCTTGAGGCGAAGCTGACCGTCCGCGCCGTCGCCGAGGGTGCGATTCTGGCTGACTTCGACTCGGACACCTACCGCTCGGACCGGAAAGACCGCAGCGTCCAGTCGGCCGCGATCGTGGTTCCCGCGGGGCTGAATCCGGCCGCAGCCGAGGCCGGTCTGCGGGAGGGCGTAATTCTGGCCGAATCACAGAATTTCAGCCGCGCGCTGGTCAACGAGCCGGGCAATCGCCTGACGCCGACGATCTTCGGCGAGCGAGCGGCGGCGATGTGCCGGGAAGTGGGATTGCAGTGCTCGGTCTATGGTGCGGATAAACTTCACGAGCTGCAGATGGGGGCGTTCCTGTCTGTCGCGCAGGGTTCGGAGGAACCGCCGGCTCTCATCGTAATGACCTGGGCGCCGAAAAACGCAAAGCCGGGACCGGTCCTGGGTCTGGTCGGCAAGGGCATCACCTTCGACAGCGGCGGCATTTCCATCAAGCCCTCTGACAGCATGGAGAAGATGAAATACGACATGGCTGGGGGCGCCGCGATGATCGGCGCCATGCGCGCCATTGCGCTGCTGGAACCAGCGGTGAAGGTGATCGGGATCGTCTGCGCGACCGAGAATATGCCGTCAGGCAAGGCGCAAAAGCCGGGCGATGTGCAGATTGCGATGCCGGCACCGGGAAAGCCCGGGAAGGCCATTGAGATTATCAACACCGACGCCGAAGGGCGTCTGGTGCTCGCTGACGGGGTCACCTACGCGAAGCAGCTCGGGGCCACGCACCTGATTGACGCGGCCACGCTGACCGGGGCGGTGGGGGTCGCGCTGGGCATGATCAACGGCGGTGTCTTCTCGAACGACGAGGAGACATACCGGCGGTTCGCTGAGGGACTGAAGACCTCCGGCGAGCGCTTCTGGCGCCTGCCGGTCGAGGACGATTACCGGGAGCTGATCAAGTCGAGCATCGCCGATATCAAGAACACCGGCGGGCGTTATGGCGGCGCCATCACAGCGGCGATGTTTATTAAGGAATTCGTGGAGGATACGCCGTGGATCCATCTCGACATTGCCGGGGTCGCCTGGGTGGACGACGCCAAGCCCTGGCAGGCCTCGGGGCCGACCGGCGTGGCCGTGCGCAGTATTGTGGAATGGGTGCGAAGCTACGGGAGCTGAGAACGGCCCGGCCTGGAGACTGGCTCAGGTTCGGGCTGGGGTCGCCGGCGAATCTTCGGTTGAAGATCTCCGGCTCATTACGGCGGCTCGAGCCCGCGCGAACAGGATCAGGCCGACGCCAAACACGATCGCGCCCAGGCTCGCCAGCTGCGCATTGGTCATGCCCCACAGAACGCGCGGATTAATCCGGATGAACTCCACAAGGAAGCGGGCAACACCGGTCAGGACCAGATACTCTCCGGTGATCTCGCCGAGCGGCTTCGGGTGTTCCGGGGAGCTGCGACGCCAGAGGATCCAACAGATGAAGATCGCTCCGAGCAGCTCATAAATGGGGGTGGGATGGACGCGGACACCCGGCGGCGTGGGGACGAGGCCATTGGGAAAGGCCATTCCCCAGGGCAAATGAGTCGGCTTGCCGTAATCTCCATCGCCGGAGATGAGGCAGCCGAGGCGGCCTACGCCGTAGCCGAGAGCGGCAGCGGGCGAGGCCAGGTCCAGCATTTGCAGTGAGCCGAGCTTGTAGACGCGAGCCTGCCAGAGCAGGGCGAGAATGCCGACGATCAGGCCTCCGTACCAGGCAAAACCGGCGCGGTCGAAGAGCAGGTCGGCAGGATGAGCCATCAAAGCATGGGGTGTTTCCAGAACGTGCCAGAGCTTGGAGCCAATGACCCCGGCGACCGTGGAAACGGCGACGATGCTGATGGCGTCGGCGGAAATGCGCCAACGCTTGAAATTCAGCCAGAGAACCCAGCACCCGGCCACCGCGGCCAGCCACAGCAAAATGCCAAACGTGCCAATCGAGAAGCGCCCAATATGAATAAACGGATACATGCGACGGTTTTTCCAGTATAGCTTCCACAAGGGGCCTTTGGAGATAATCGGACTTGTGAGCACGACCGGAATTCACACGGACCTTGAGGTTTTATTCAACCGCGATCGCATTCGCCATCGCGTGAGTGAAATGGGACGACAGATCGATCGCGATTATGCGGGCGAGAAGGTTGTCCTGGTCGGCGTTCTGAAGGGCGCGGCCATCTTCCTGGCGGACCTGGCGCGCAGCATTTCCGTCGACAACACCTTCGATTTTGTGGCTGTCTCGAGCTACGGCAAGGAGCAGCACACCACCGGGGCCGTCAAACTCATCAAAGATCTTGATCACTCGATCGAAGGGAAGAACGTCATTATTGTGGAGGACATTCTGGATACCGGGCTGACACTGGGTTTCCTCCGCAACCTGCTGGGACAGCACCATCCGAAGACGCTGAAGATTGCCGCGCTCCTCGACAAACCCTCCCGGCGGCTGGTAAAAATCGATGCCGATTATGTGGGATTTACCATCCCTGATCAGTTCGTTATTGGTTATGGGATGGATTTCGCGGAGCGCTACCGGAACCTGCCGGACATCTGCCTGATGCCGGATGAGGTTTCCGCGGCCCGCCCGTCGGGCAGCCCCGTAAATCCGAAGGAATCGGCGGGCTGAAAGGAGTTTTGCCCCCATGAGTACCGAGATTCATATCCTCGATCAGGAAGACGAAGAACTGGAAGTTTCCGGGTTCGACGCGGAAGCCTTCGCCCAGCGGGCGCTGGCCTCGCGGAGGGAGCTGGCCGCAGTCATCGATCACACTCTGCTGAAGCCGGAGGCGACCGAGGATCAGGTCGTGCGGCTCTGCCAGGAAGCCGAGCAGCACGGCTTTGCCTGCGCCATGGTCAACCCCACGTGGGCCGCTCTGGCGTATGCGGAGCTGTCCGGAACCGGAGTTCCGGTCGGAGCGGTGGTCGGCTTTCCGCTGGGAGCGTCGCTGGGCAGCACAAAGCGCGACGAGGCCGCCGCTCTGGTGAAGCTGGGCGTGCACGACGTGGATATGGTCATCAACGTCGGACTGCTGAAATCGGGCGAGAATCACGCGGTGCAGCAGGAGATTCGCGGAGTGGCGGAAGTTGCTCACAACGCGGGCGCCGTGGTGAAGGTGATTCTTGAGACCTGCCTGCTCACAGTGGAGGAAAAACTGCGCGCATCGGAGCTGGCGATTGCGGCCGGCGCGGATTTCCTGAAAACCAGCACGGGCTTCTCGACCGCAGGAGCTACCGCAGAAGATGTCGCGATGCTGCGCGGAGTAGCGGGCGGACGCTGCGGCGTGAAGGCTTCGGGGGGTATTCGCAACCTGGCGGACGCGCGGCGGATGCTGGAGGCCGGGGCAAACCGAATCGGCGCCAGCGCCAGTGTGGCGATTCTCCGCGAGCTGAACGCGTAAACTCGGGCGGCCGGGACACGCTCGCGGGGGCGTCCCGCGACAACCCAAAACACCGTATGATGGCATTCGTTCGGCCGCGAGCCGCTGCGTGCATCAGGAGAATTGTGACCGAAGATCCCCAGCAGAAAACGACGGCCCAGGCCCGGCAAGGCGAGCACGCAGAACACGAATGGGAAGGGGATTACCGGCCCGTTTCTCCGCAGTCGGCGCCGCGACCCACTCAGGTGCAGGTCGATCCGCTGCAGACGGAGTTCCTGGTCCGCCTGGCCGATACGCTGAACACCACGCTCGACCTGCGCACGCTGCTGGAACGCACCGCGTCGCTGGTGCGCGCGGTCATCGAC
This sequence comes from Acidobacteriaceae bacterium, assembly GCA_049585375.1. Lineage (GTDB taxonomy): Bacteria > Acidobacteriota > Terriglobia > Terriglobales > Acidobacteriaceae > Palsa-343. Next base: position 3,025 of record JBAUZR010000730.1, on the reverse strand, counting down.
TATAAGATTTTCGCCATTCTCCTCATCAACGATCGCACCCACGATCTGCGCATGCGTTTCCAGATCGGTCACCGCCCGGAGGTCGAGCGGATGCGCATCCGCATGGGGCAGGGGATCGTCGGCCATGTGGCGCAGACTCGCCAGGCCATGCTGATCAATGATGTTCGCAAGACGGAAAACTACATCGACGCGAACCCGGATGTCCGCTCGGAGCTGGCGGTCCCGCTGATCACGAAGAACCGGGTCATCGGCGTGATCGATATCCAGTCGGAGCAGCTGAATTACTTCAAGCCGGAGCATCTGCACCTGCTCACGCTGACTGCCTCGCGCATCGCCGGAGCGATTGAAAACGCGCGCCTGTATACGCGGGTGTCGCGCCAGGCGCAGACGCTGCTGGTCCTCAACGAAATCAGCCGGGAGATCACCTCGATCCTCGATCCGGACGAATTGCTGCAAAGGGTCGGCCAGCTGATCCGGCGCATTATCGACTACCAGATGCTCTCCGTGTGGCTGCTGAACGAACGCGACAGCATAATCGAAAGCAGGCTGGCCATTCGCCTGCCGCCCCGCCACGATGGTAAGCGGGAGGAACGGCGGAGTATCTGGGATTCGTCGCCGACAGCAGGTCCCGAAACTTTGTCCCCACCGGCCCCGGCGGTCAGCGCCAACGAGATGACGGGAGTGAAGGGTGAACCCCTGCGGCTGGGCGAGGGCCTGGTTGGAGCGGCGATCGAGGAAAAGCGTGCGGTCCTGGTGGGCGATGTGCGCAAGGACTCCCGCTACCGGATGGTGAATCCGGAGACCCGCTCGGAGATGATCGTGCCCCTGATCTACAAAGGGCGGGCCATCGGAGCGCTGGACATCGAACATCCGCGGGCGCACTTCTTCAACGAAGATCATGAGCGGTCGGTGAGTACTCTGGCGGCGCAGATCGCTATTGCCATCGAGAACGCGCAGCTCTACCAGCGCGTGGCCCAGCAGGAGCAGCGGCTGGAGCGGGATATGGCGATGGCGCGAGAGGTCCAGCTCCGCCTGCTGCCCCCTGCGAAGCCTCAGCACAAGCGGGCGGAGTTTGCCGCGCGTTTTCTGCCGGCGCGGACGATCGGCGGCGATCTCTACGACTTTCTCACCTACGACCCGAACCGGAGCGCCATTGCCCTTGGCGATGTGAGCGGGAAGGCGGCGCCAGCGGCCCTCTATGCGGCGCTTGTAAGCGGCATCATGCGGTCGGCAGCCGCCCAGCACCCCTCGCCCTCGGAGATGCTGCGGATGCTGAACGACGCGCTGCAGGAGCGCAAGCTCGACTCTCAATACGTAACCATGCTGTACGGTCTGTGGAATGACGAGAATCTGACCCTGCAAATCGCCAATGGCGGATCGGTGCAGCCGCTCTTCTGCCATGGCGACGAAATCGACACCATTCGCGCGGAGGGTTTCCCCCTGGGCATGTTTCCGAATGCCACGTGGGAGGAATTCAGCATCGCTACCCAGCCGGGAGACTCAGTGGTCTTCTTCAGCGATGGGATCGTCGATGCTCTGAATAACGCGGGAGAGATGTTCGGCAACGATCGCCTGCTCGCCTGTGTGCGGAAGAATCGCCAGAAGTCGGCCTCGAAGCTGGCTGAGAGCGTGCTGACCGAGGTCGGCCGCTTCCAGGGCAAGCGTGACCGGTTCGACGACGAGACGGTGCTGGTGCTGCGAGTCGTGTAGGAAACGCAGCATCGCGGCTTCCGCGGGTAGCCTGGTTCCCGCTTCCGGGGGGCAATTTCTTAAAAGCGGACCCTATCAGGGTGATCCAACGCCCGTCCGGTCTGATATTCTCAATCGTTTATTCCATATTGGTAATCCCACCCTGCGAACGGTGGGAGGAGTTGGGTGATGCCCGAGCAGAGAGCACGGAAGTACCACCAGGAGCGCGTGGCCGAAACGTTGCGCGATGAGATCGGGGCGATGATCGAGGGCGAGCTGTCGGATCCCCGGATCAGCTTCGCCTACGTCAGCCAGGTAGTGCTGAATCCGGGAGGGAAGTCGGCGCTGATCTATGTCGCCGTCGATGGCGGCGCACAGGAAGAAGCCGATACCCTGGAAGGCCTGATGGCAGCGCGGGGCTACATCCGGCATGAGCTGCTGGAGCGCATGGGCGTGCGCTATGTACCCGAGCTGACGTTTCATATCGACCGCTCCGAGAAGATGAAAGGGAGGATCGACGAGTTGCTGGGGCGGAGCCGGAAGCGCCAGGCGGCTGCGAACCGCCACCAGACAGGCTGAGGAAAGGTGAGGACGCTGGGATCGGGAATGGCAACAGGACACGACATTCCGGTGGGGCGAAGGACCCAGGGCGTTAAGGAGGGTCTGAAACGCGAAGGCCTGTCCGCTGTCCTCGAAGTCCTCCGGAAGGGGCGGAGATTCGCCATTTGTTCGCATGCGCGGCCGGACGGCGATGCCGTGGGGTCGATGCTGGCCTGCGGAATGATGCTGGCCCAACTGGGCAAACAAGGGGATCTGATCTCGGCCGATCCGGTGCCGCAGATCTATCGATGGCTCCCCGGCGCGGAAACGATCCGCCACAGCCAGCAGCTGGAGGGGGATTACGACGCAGTGATCCTGCTCGAGTGCGACGCTGTCCAGCGTTCGCGCCTGGCCGGGCTGGATGGGCGCCTGCTGGTCAACATCGACCACCACGCCACCGGGCGACCCTTTGCTCATGTGAACTGGATCGAAAACGATGCCTGCGCGGTTGCGGAAATGGTCTACAAGCTGGGGCGAGCGGCCGGCGCGGACGTGTCCCCGGCAATGGCAGCCTGCCTCTATACGGCCTTGCTCACCGATACGGGCTCCTTCTGCTACGAAGGCACCGATGCCCATGCTTTTGAGCTGGCGCGCACGCTGGTGGCGTGCGGAGCGGATCCGGCGAGAATTGCGCGCGAGGTCTACTTTTCCAATCCACTCTCCAAGATGCTGCTGCTGGGAGCGGCTCTCTCCAATTTGCACCGTGAGGGGCGCCTGGCATGGCTATGGGTGACCC
>JBAUZR010000729.1:0-7478 GCA_049585375.1 Acidobacteriaceae bacterium | reverse complement strand
CGGCTCCAGGATTCTTGAGCTCGTGCATGAGACCCGCCGCCAGCGTGCCCAGCGAAATCAGCTTTTCCCGGTGCAGGGTCGTTGCCTGGAATGCCTGGATTCGCTGCGCGGCGCTGGCCAGAATTCCCTGCCGCACGGTTGGGCAGGTCGCCATCAGCCGCCAGAATCCTTCAGCATCCACTCGCAGCAGACGCACGTCTGTTGTCGCGTCGCATTGCACGCCGCACACCTTCGAGCCCAGCAGCAGCGGCGCCTCGCCAAACGAGTCCCCAACATGGAACGACGCCAGTGGGGTCTCGATCCCGTTTCCTTCTTTGCGGGTGGCGCGCATCTCGCCTTCCAGCACCACGCAGAAATCGGGAGCGCTGGCCCCCTGCTCGTAGAGGGTCGTGCCCGCCGAGGCTTCCACCAGCTCCACGGAGCCCAGGCAACTGAGTTCTTCCGGCTTCAGGCCGCTGAGGAGTGGAACTCCGCGGGTGAGCTGCAGCAGCTCCTGCTGGGTCACCGCTCTGCTTCGCACTTCCGCCTGCCTGGCTTCCATCCGCTCCCGTTCCCAACCACTAAAACTGGGCCAGATACTGGTGCATCATCTGCACGGCAGTCGACCCCTCGCCCACTGCAGAGGCCGCCCGCTTCATCGAGCCGTGCCGCACATCGCCGGCCGCAAAGACGCCCGGCCACGAGGTTTCCAGCAAATACGGCTCCCGATCGTCGCGCCACGTCCGGGGCAGTTGTCCATTCACACGCAGGTCGCGGCCGGACAGCACAAATCCGTTTGCGTCCCGCAGAATCGTCTCCGGCAGCCACCCGGTTTGCGGCGCGGCTCCAATGAAGAGGAACACGGACGTCGCCTCACGGGTTTCTTCCCCCTGCGGTCCGCGCATCTTCACTGCTTCCAGCCGCTTGTCGCCCAGGGCTTCCACGATCTCAGTTCGGGTCTCCACCTTTATATTCGATGTTCCTGCGATCTGATCGATGAGATATTTCGACATGCTCTTTTCCAGCGACTCCCCGCGCACCAGCATGGTTACCTCAGAGGCCACCCGGGAGAAGTGCATCGCCGCCTGCCCCGCCGAATTCGCTCCCCCGACAACAAAGACTTTCTCGTCCCTGCAGGCCTGGACCTCCGCCGGCGAGGCCCCGTAGTAGACCCCCGCGCCGGTGAGCCGATTCACCCCGGCGGCCTCGATCCGGCGGTAACACACGCCGCTGGCGATCAGGAACACTCGACACGACACCTCAGTACCGCTTCCCAGGCACACGTGATAGTACTGGCCGTCTCCCTGTACCCCGGTTGCGCGCTGGGTGATGAATTCTGCCCCGAACTTGCGCGCCTGGTCGTAGGCATCGCGTGCCAACCGCTCGCCGGTCACTCCGCGCGGAAATCCCAGGTAGTTTTCGATCCTTGAGCTGCTCCCCGCCTGGCCGCCGGGCGCCTCGGGTTCCAGCACCAGGGTTTTCAGGCCTTCTGACGCTCCATACACCGCCGCCGCCAGTCCGGCCATCCCTGCGCCGGCCACCACGAGGTCGTAGAACTCCTGCTTCGCCTGGGTCCGCAGCCCTACGCGCTCGGCCAGTTCGCTGTCAGTCGGCTGCACCAGCGATGTTCCATCCTGAAACAGCACTACTGGCAGACGGCTGTCGTCCACGCCAAACTTCTTCAGCAACTCCGTTGCATCGCCGTTCCGCTCGGGATCGACCCACACGTACGGCACCTGGTTCCGCGAGAGGAAATTGCGCACCTGGTAGTCCCGCAGCGACCACCGCGGGCCGATTACCCGGATGCCCTCAAAGGGGGGCTTGTAGCCGGCGTTCCACTCTTCCAGCAGATCGTCCAGCACTGGATAGAGGCGCTCTTCCGGCGGATCCCAGGGCTTGGTGAGGTAATAGTGGATGCGCGCCGCGTTGATGGCGCGAATCGCCGCTTCCGTATCCGCGTACGCCGTCAGCAGCACCCGGCGCGCCCGCGGATAGGTCGCCTGCACCCGCTCCAGCATCTCCACGCCGGTCATTCCCGGCATGCGCTGGTCCGACACGATCAGCGCCACAGCGTCGCCGCGATCCTTCAGTTGCAGGCAGGTGTCGAGCGCCGCCTGGCCCGACCCTGCGCGCAGAATCCGGTACTCCTGCCCATATTTACGCCGCAGATCCTGCACCACGGCTTCCAGCACGCTGGCGTCGTCGTCCACCGCGAGAATGATCGGCCTGGCCATTCGGGGGAACTCCTTGTTACTGATCCACGGATCCGCTTTTTATGTGTTTTTTGGATCCGGTGTTCTGTTTAAGGTCACTTCACTGGGGTCACTTACTACGTTACAGGCCCCGTGCACTTCCGGCGAGTGGCCCGCTTTCGGCGGACTACCCCGGGCAGCCCAGGGGCACCACTCCACAAAAGTCTCATTTCGGCGGCCTACACCCGTGACGTACGTCACAGGACCTTTGAGCAGATGGGCGTTACTTTTGTCCTGAATGATGGCACCCGCTCACAGGTCATCCGTCCACGCTCTCCCCGCAATGACGCGGCGGAAAGCACCATCATTCCGCCGCCAGGCGGAAGTACCTCAAGTGCCCACCCAAGAGACACACGGAGCGATGACCGCAGCCGCGCGCCCTCGCAGTTTTGGACGCGCATTGGATTCATCCGTCTTCGGGGGTCACCCCGCGACGCACTTTTTTCTGAGGAAGCGGACATAATGAACAAGCTCATTCTTGCTGATAACCAGGCCATTTTCAGAGCCGGGACCGCCAAGATCCTGGCCATGGAAGACGATTTCCGCATCATCGCCCAGTGCTCGGAGCCCGAGCGCCTTTACCCCGCGCTGGAAACCTTCCGCGGCGCGATCCTGCTCTTTGCCTCCTCCCTGAAGCTGGACCCCCAATCGCTTATTCCGCGCGTTCTGGGTGCCGGCAGCCGCAGCATCGTGATCGCGGAAAATGGCGAGTCAGCCCAGTCGTGGTTCAGCGCCGGCGTTAACGGGGCTGCCCATCGTAACGTGACCGGTCCCGCTCTCATCGAGTGCGTTCGTCACGTCGGCCAGGGCGACCGCCAGGTCCGTGCCACCGGCATCGACACGCCGGGCCAGGAGGAAGACTCCGTCGGCTCTCGGGTTCGCGACCGGCTCACGCCGAAGGAGCTGAAAATCGTCGCCCTCATCGTCCAGGGCTGCAAAAACAAAGAAATCGCCGTCCGGCTCTGCACCACCGAGCAGGTCATCAAGAACTATCTGCGCAGCATCTACGACAAAACCGGCGTATCGGACCGTCTGGAGCTGGCGCTCTTTACCATCCACCACCGCATGCTTGCCGAGGCCGCGCAGGCCATCGGCGATCAGATCCTGCAAGGCCTGTAATCGTCGTTCTTTTCTCCCGCTTCTGTGTTGCTTTCGAAGGCGCTGATGCCACCCGGCATCGGCGCCTTTCTCCTTCCGAGGCTTACTTCGTCAGCTTCTCGCCCACCGATTTCGCCTGCGTGAACAGATAGAGATAATCCGGGCCGCCCGCCTTCGAATCCGTCCCCGACATATTGAAGCCGCCAAACGGATGCGCGCCCACCATCGCCCCGGTGCACTTGCGGTTAAAGTACAAATTTCCCACGTGGTATTCGCGCCGTGCACGATCCAGCTTCACCCTGTCGGTCGAGTACACCGCGCCGGTCAAACCAAACTCCGTATTGTTCGCGATCTCCAGCGCGTGGTCGAAGTCCCGCGCCTTAATCACCGCCAGCACCGGGCCAAAAATCTCTTCCTGCGCAATCCGCGCATCCGGAGCCACGTCCGCAATGACCGTCGGCGCCACATAGTAGCCCTTCTCCGGCGTCTCGATCGCTTTCCCTCCGGCCAGCAACCGGCCTTCCTTCCGGCCGATGTCGATATATTCCAGAATTGTCCGCATCGCCCCTTCGCTCACCACCGGTCCCATGTTGGGATTCCCGGCCGGATCGCCCACGGTCAGCTTCTCCGCGCGTTCGCGCAGGCGGTCGATGAACTCCGGATAGATTGCCTCTTCCACAATTGCCCGCGAACAGGCCGAGCACTTCTGCCCGCTGAAGCCGAACGCCGACGCGATCACTCCATCCACCGCAGCATCGAAATCCGCATCCGCGCTGACGACGATGGAGTCCTTCCCGCCCATCTCCAGAATCGTGCGCTTGATCCAGATCTGCCCCGGCTGCGCCTTCGCTGCGCGCTCGTGAATGTCCAAACCGACTTCCTTCGATCCCGTGAAGGCAATGAACCGCGTCTTCGGATGCGCGACCACTGCGTTGCCGAATGTGCCGCCCGATCCGGGACAGAAGTTGACCACGCCGCCCGGCAGCCCGGCTTCTTCCAGAACTTCCATGAACCGCGCGGCAATGGTCGGCGAGTCGCTCGACGGCTTCAAGACGACGGTGTTGCCCGCGACAATCGCCGCCGCCGTCATACCCGCCATAATGGCAAACGGGAAATTCCAGGGCGAAATTACCGCGCCGACGCCCAGCGGAATGTAGAGCAGCTCATCGCGCTCGCCCGGCAGCTGAATCGGCGTGGTCGCACTGGCGAGCCGCAGCGCCTCGCGCGCGTAGAACTCCAGAAAGTCGATGGTCTCGCCCACATCGGCATCGGCCTCGGCCCAGTTCTTGCCGACCTCATACGTCAGCCATGCGCAGAAGTCGAACTTCCGCTCGCGGATCAGCTCCGCCGCGTTGAGCAGCAGCGACGCACGATCTTCCGCCGAGAAAAACTTCCACGTCTCGAAGGCCTGCAGCGCCGCCTGCACCGCCTGCTCGGCATGCTCTGCGCCGGCCTTCTGGTGGATGCCGACGATCTGCGCAGGCCGCGCCGGGTTGCGCGACTCGATCTTCCCGCTCGTCTTCACCCGCTCGCCGCCAATGATCAGTGGATACTCATGCCCCAGCTGGTCGCCGACCCGGGTCAGCGCTTCGCGCATGGCATGCGCATTGTGGTGCTGCGAGAAATCGACGAACGGCTCGTTGCGGAATGCGCCCTTCGGCGCGCGCGGCAGGATGACGGTGGAAGTTTCGACAGTGGTCGCCATAACCGTCCAGTTTAGTCCAAATCCCACTTAACATCCCGGATCAGAGCCATTCCGAGCCTCCCCGTTTGGGTCCGGTAGAATCTGTTTCGGATGGAAAGAGTTCTTTCTTGCCTGGCCCACGCCCCTGGGTGGTTAGCGGTTCTCTCGTGTCTGCTGTTGTGGGCGCCCCAGGCGGGCTGGTCTGCAACCTCAAAGGCGCAGGAGCGCGGCGCGGTGGCTTTCCAGAACAGCGGCTGCCCACGCTGCCACAGCATCACCGGGGTTGGCGGCAAGCGCGCACCCGATCTCGGCGCGGTCGCTCATCGTCGCAATCCCCTTCAGATCCGGCGACAGATTATGCACGGAGGCCATGGCATGCCTCCCTTTGGTCAAGTTCTCAGTCCGCGCGACGTCGACGACCTCGTCCAGTTTCTCAGTTCCTGCCGCACGGACAAACCTCCGGGCTGCCGAACATGGGAGGCGCCAGCCGCACCACCGGAGAGCGGCCCGGGCCCCGATCCTCAATAAAGACTGCCTGCCACCTCATCGGCGATGCGCGCCAGATTATCGTCCGATTCCGAAGCTTTTCCGCTCCCCCGTGAAGCGCGTCCTGCAAGCGTCACCGTGAAATGCAGCGCGCGAACGCTGCCGCTCGCCATCTCTTCCATCATGCCGTGTGCGCCCGCCATCCTGCATCGCTGCGCCTCATTGCCAATCCCGCGCAGCGGAAGACTGCCGGTGGGGCAAGCGCGCAGGGGCTCCGCACCTACGTGAATTTCGAGGAAGTCCATCGACCCATCGCGGCGTGCGAAACGGCAGCTTCCCTCGCTGCTGTTTCCTGCCACAGTCACGGTGACATTTCCGCCCAGCGCATCGGCCGCCGTTCCCTCGGTCAGCCATGGGCATGCCGCCTCCGCCATGGGGGCGCCGCCATGGCCGCTCGCCACCGTCTGCGCGCCCGTCGCAGCCGTGCAGGCCAGAAGCGCCAGCAGCATCGCCGTCTTTCTTATCTCCAGCAGGTCAGGCCTTTCTCTTTGCGGGGGTGAGCGGGCCGGCATGCAGGATGCGGCCGCCTTCCTCCACCACATACAGCTGATTCACCGCCAGATTGCGCAGCTGATCCACCTTGCCGCTCAGCCAGCGAATCTCCAGCAGGTCCACCTGCTTCGCCTGTTCCAGGCCGAAGTGCATGCGCAGATCGTTCTGGGAGAAGTAGCTGCCGCCGCTGCGCAGTTCGTCCATCTGCACCAGCGGTTTGGGCGCGCCAGCGACGGTTGTCGCGGTAACTGTGATGCGGCTGCCGATCCCCGAGCGATTCGACTTCACGCCCACCAGCTTGATCTTGATCCAGTTGCGCTCGAGGATGGGCTCGCACTCCAGAATCTGCGGAATGGCATTCACGCAGTTCACCGCAACATCGATCCACCCATCGTTGTTGTAGTCGCCGAAGGCCGTTCCTCGCGCGGGAGCATTTTCCATGATTCCGGGACCGCCCTGGTCGGTGACGTCCTCAAACCGCCCGTTGCGCAGGTTGCGATACAGGTACTTATGCTCTGCATATCTCAGATCAGCGTTGGACTTATTGACCTCCGGATAAACGTGCCCGTTCGACATGAGGATATCGAGCCAGCCGTCGTTATCCATGTCGAAGAAACCCACACCCCATCCCAGCAGCCGGGTGTTCACGCCCAGGCCACCTGGATAAGTGTGGTCTTCGAAGTTTGCGTCGCCGAGATTCGTGTACAGCGAGTCTGTGTCTCCGGCGAAATTCGTCTTCACAATGTCGAGATTGCCATCGCGGTTGTAGTCGCCAATGGAAACGCCCATGCCCGCCTGCGGCTTGGCCTCCGCGGAGAGAGCGGCGCCGGCTTCAATGGCAATGTCGCGAAAGGTTCCGTCTTTCTGGTTGAGATACAGGGTCGCCGGCGCGGAGTCGTTCGCCACATAGATATCCGGCCAGCCGTCGTTGTCCAGATCGGAAGCGGCGACGCTGAGCCCATAGGTGCCAACGGCGGTCCACATCCCAGCCTTCTCGCTTACATCGGTGAAGGTTCCGTTGCCGTTGTTGTGGTACAGGATGTTTCTGCCGCCGGGCAGGCCCGGGGGTCCACACGCCACTAACATTCCTTTGTAAGTGCAGGGGCCATCCTGGGGGCGCGGGGCAGTCTCGAGGTCCTCATCGACATAGTTAGCGACAAACAGGTCGAGATGCCCGTCGCGATCGTAGTCCACAAATGTGCAGCCGGTGTTCCAGCGTTTCTTCGGCCCGGGCTGAATGAGTCCGGCCTGCTGGGTCACGTCGGTGAAAGTACCATCGCCGTGGTTACGATAAAGAACCGGCTGGCCGTAGTAGGTGACGAACAGGTCGTCGTGGCCATCGTTGTCATAATCACCTACGCAACAGGCTTGTCCCCACCCCGTCTTGTGCTCCAGGCCGGAGCCCATCGTCACATCGGTAAAGGTAC
>JBAUZR010000728.1:0-2351 GCA_049585375.1 Acidobacteriaceae bacterium | reverse complement strand
CTGAAGTCGTGCCCTGATACAAAAGCCTCTCTCGTTGTGCGGCTCTGGAGATCCGTTTGCGTCCGCACCGGCACCGCTTTAGATCTTCTTCGGCCGCTTCGCGACCGATCCCTCCGCGCGGAGATTGTCGTAATGCTTGCTTCTCGTTTCGCTACGGGGTCCATTCGACTGCGCGCCGGGAGGCAGTGTGCACCGCTGGAGGGATTCCGGCGGCGCTTCGCTCGGGATGACAATCGCTTTCAGCCCCGGCTGACCGGCAGCTCTGCTAACGACTCGTCGTAGAGGCGGGCTACGTTGCGGCCGGCGGCTTTCGCTGCGTACAGGGCTCGGTCGGCTTCGCTTTGGAGTAGTTCCCAGGTCAGGTTCTGGCGGCCATCCGAGACCGTCACGCCAAAGCTGGCGGTTACCCGGACCAGGTGGGGTCCGAAGTGGATGGGCTTCTCGGCGAGGGCGATGCGGAGGCGATCGATGGCGTTGAACGCGTCGTCGCCGGCTAATCCTGACCCGCTTAAACCGGGCAGGATCAGGACAAACTCCTCGCCGCCGAGGCGGCCGACAACATCGGTCTCGCGCACCATATTGCGGAGGAAGGTGGAGACCTGGCAGAGGACGGCGTCGCCGCCGGGATGTCCAAAGCGGTCGTTGAGGAGCTTGAAGAAGTCGATGTCGAGGACGACGACGGCGAAGTTGGCGCCGGAGCGCTCGTAGCGGGCCAGCTCGACTTCAGCGGCAGCCTGCAGGCCGCGGCGGTTGAGCAGTTCGGTGAGGGGATCGACCATGGACTGGCGGTTGAGATGGACGAGGAGGCGGGCGTTCATCATCCATATAAAGCCCAGCGGCAGCACGGAGCAGGAGACAACGTAGACCAGTCCGCTGGCGAGCTCGACGGAGGGGGCAACGCGGCTGGGCATTTGTCCGGTGACGAGGAAGACGACGACGCGGGTGGCTTCGACGGCGGAGTAGATGGCGACGAAGGCGGCGATGGCGCGGCGGGGAAGGCGCGTCTCGCGGTCGGGAGTGACGAGCAGGAGAGCGGCGGTGCAGGCGGTTTCAAAGGCGAGGATGGCGTCCTGGAGGGTGGAGCTGGCGTCGAGCTGGCCGGTGACGCTCCAGCGGAGGTAGAAGGGCAGCGTGGCGAGCAGGACGAGGAGCCAGAGCCAGCGGGCGCGGATGCCGCGGCGGACAAAGCAGGCGACCGCCATGTAGAAGCAGGCGTAGCCGAGGGGCGCGGCTTCCATGTAGACGCCCTGGGAGAGCCAGTGGGGCAGGATGTGGAATCCGAAGGCGAGGAGGGCGCCGAAGGATCCTGCGATGTAGCCCCAGGCGAGCCAGCGGAGGCTGCGGTTGGCGCGGTCCTGAAGCGCCATGCAGGTAAGGATGACGGCGAAGCAGACGAGCTGGACGTCCTGCACAAAGCCAATAGCGTAAGTCAGCATAGTCGAGATGGGAGCCAGGAGCCGGAAGCCGGGGGGTGGGATGAGCCTCAGTGCAGGGGGCCGAAGCAGCATTACGGAGATTTATCTTAACCCGGGCGAAAGCGGGGAGGCGATCCAAAAGTGGACGTAAGGGGATGCTGCGGCGGCGGCGGGATCTGCGGGGCGGTGGGCGAGGCCTGCTGGGCTCAGGGAATGCGGTCGATGGGGATGGGGGCGGTGCTGAGGTCAACCTGGCTGCGAAGGATTTTGTCCAGGGCGCACTGGTGGCGGATGACTGTCTGAGCTAGTTGCGCGGCCAGCTCGCGGATCACGGCGACGCGCTGCGCCGCGACCTCGGTAGTGACTTCCGGTTGCAGCATCTCGCACTGGCCGAGGATGGCCGTGAGCTTGTTGAGCAGGTCGTGCGCCAGAGAGCAATTGGGCGTCACAGCAGCGTCGGAAGGGGTCGCCAAGGGCCGGGTCCTTTCCGGGGTTCCAGAATCAGTGTTCGCTGGTGGGCGACGGGGGGATGTGATCTCGATCACAGGGCACAAAAAAAGGCGCAGGCTGGAAAACCTGCGCCCTGGTGGGAATTCGCTGAGCCCTGGGGAGTTAGTGCTTCGCAAACATGGCCAGCACATCTTTGCGGAGGGCGATGCGGCTGCTCTCGCGGGTGTAGAACATGTGGCCGCCGGGGAACTCGTGGACGGAGACGCGGGTGGGGTCGCCCATGACGGGCATTTCGTTGACGGTGAGGATGGAGCCCATGAAGGGGCAGGAGAGGTCGTTCCATCCATGGGCGATGATGACGCGGAGTTTGGGATCGGCAGCGACGGCGTCGCGAAGCTGAGTAACGGATCCTTCGCGCATGGCCTGGTCGCGGCTCCACTCGCGGTTCACGTCATAGGAGAGCGCGTTGTAGCGGGCGTCGACCTT
>JBAUZR010000727.1:0-3507 GCA_049585375.1 Acidobacteriaceae bacterium | reverse complement strand
GCCGGTGAGCGTGGCCCACTCGTGGTGGTAGCCGAGGATGCCGCTGAAGGTTCGGTTAGCGTCGCGCAGGTCGCGGTAATCCGAATAGGAGAAGGGCGGGGCAGGAGAGGGATTCCAGGTTCCGCGCATGATGGAGACGAGGTGGGCGGTATCGAGGGCGCCGGGAACCGGGCGCAGCATGGTGCCTTCAATCCAGCTGAGGGCAGTGCTGGTGGCACAGATGCCCAGGGCGAGCATGAGGATGGCGGTTGCCGTGAACCAGGGACTGCGGCGAAGCTGCCGCAGGGCATAGCGGATGTCGTGCAGGAGTCCGGCCATGACCATCTCCAGGGGCGCTCGATTAGGAAAGCTCTTGTTGACAGGATGCACCCGCCCGGCCGAATCGCAGCCATCGAAGTGAGAAAGTTGCGGGCGTATTCAGCGACGGACTGAATTCAGACTAAAGCGGTCTCTATTCACGGCAGGGATATTTCGTCGGGTCTTAGAGGCCAAGATCGCTTAGTCCAGGATGATCATCCGGGCGGCGACCCGATGCCCAGTGATACTTGCGATCCGTCTCCATAATTGGCAAGTCGTTGATGCAGGCAAATCTTGTGCGCATCAGCCCGTTCTCATCGAATTCCCAATTCTCATTGCCATAGGAGCGGAACCAATTCCCGGAATCATCGTGCCATTCATAGGCAAAACGGACGGCAATGCGGTTTCCTTCGAACGCCCAAAGCTCTTTGATCAGGCGATAATCCAGCTCCTTCGTCCATTTGCGCCTGAGAAACGCGACAATTTCCTGCCTTCCATTCACAAATTCGGATCGATTTCTCCAGCGTGAGTCCATTGTGTACGCCAGGGAAACCCTTTCCGGATCATGAGTGTTCCAGGCATCTTCTGCCAGTCGGACCTTGTGAATAGCCGTTTCGCGCGTAAATGGCGGCAACGGAGGGCGCTGAGCTGTGGGTTGCGCGGTCGGGGAGGACGACATGGCATTCTCCTTATGTGGCCCGGGAGGATAGTCGATGCGAGGCTGGCCACTGCCGATGGGCTTCTATCCATGCCTCACGGAATCCACCAGGGTGCCGTTGCCGGGTGGGTGAATGTTGCTGCCCGAGTTGAGGTGGAACGGCTTGGTGTAGGGCTCGACGGGAAAGCCTTTGTTTTTCCAGCCATCGAGGCCGCCCTTCAGAAATTTGACTCGCAAAAAGCCCATGGCGAGGGCTCGGTGCAGGATGGTGCGGCTGGTCTTGTCACTTGGGCAGGTGCAATAGACGACAAGGTCGCTCTCTCTGGGGAGCAGCGATGGATTTGCGCGCACCTCCTCCGGCGCAAGCCACTGTGCGCCGGGGATGACGACAGAATCGCCCAGCAAGTCGAGAGGCTGACGAACGTCAAAAATTCGAACGTTCTGCCGGGAAGTCATCAACGCGTGCAGGGCTTCCGGCGTGATGCTGTATCGCTCGATTTCGCGGCGCTCTCTCCTGCGTTTGACCAGAACGACAGACAGCAGAACAACGGCGAAGATGGTCGTCATCGTCAGGAACATCTCTGCTCCTCCTTGACACTAGTCAGATTCAACCAGGAATGGAGACGATTCGCCGAAAGATGCAGCTTAGATCGACGAAAGGTCCCCTTGCCTGACCCCGCGAGCGAACGCAGAGGCGTCGTTCCACCTTACACCTGCACCCGCTGGACGAAGATACCGGCAAACACCTGTCGTAGGCGGTAAAAGAGGATCGCCCAGAGCGCGGTCGCGAACAGGGCCATGGGCAGACCCTCCGGCGCCATGAGGGAATGGAACAACAGGATATTCACAAGGATCGGCCCGAGCAGGATCAGGGCCAGGGGAACAAAGCGGTTGACCAGCAGCAGCGCTCCCCCGACTACCTGGACTGCGAAGACAAAGCCCAGGTAATGCGACACAAACAACACGCCCAGGTATTGCTGCGCCAGGCCGGTCGGCGGACGCATAGGGATAAAGTGAAGAAATCCATTCAGTCCGAAGACGAGAAAGAGCAGGCCAAGGAGAATCCGGGCGATTAATGTTGCGATTTTCATTCGTGTGTCCATTCCTTTCAGTTCGATTCAGGCGGCGACCGTGCGGACGGTCTCCAAAGTCGTTCTCAGAAAAGTCGCGCGATCCACCGCGCCCGTCATCACCTTTGCTACACCACTTGCGGTCACGAACTTCACGTCGGTCACGCCGATGAAGGCGAAAATGGTCTTCAGATACGGATCGATGAAGTTCAGCGCGCCTGCCGGAGTGCCTGCCTCATACACTCCGCCGCTGGCGGCGAGGATGGTGGCTTTCTTGCCGACGAGTAGTCCCTTCCGTCCGCTCTCAGTCGCGACGAACGTGCGTCCTCTGCGAACGACCTGGTCGATCCAGAGCTTGAGCACGGAGGGAATAGAAAAATTGTGCATTGCGACACCGATCACGTATTCGTCCGCACGCTCCAACTCGGCGATGAGGGCTTCGGAGGGAGCCAGGGCCGCTCTCTGTTCCGCGGTTCGTGACGGGTCCGGCGTATACGAGGAGTCAATCCACGCGGTATCGATGGGTTGGGGTGGATTGGCGGCAAGGTCGCGGTAGATCACCTCGCCGTCGGGGTGAGCGGCTTGCCAGGATTTGACGAATTCGCCGGTCAATTCCCGGCTGATCGAGCCTTTCAGCGGACTCGAGTCGAGGTGGAGGAGCGTCGGCATGGTGGGTTCTCCTGAGGCGACATGAGATGTTTAAGCATCTTCTGTCGTGTACTCATCAGACGACACATGTCGTTTTTCGGATTCTTTTTTCCTTTTGCTACCCTCTAATGAAGACAGGACCATGCCGATTTCCGACTGCGAAGTGCGCGATCCACGAATGCGGCGAACCCGCCAACTCCTTCAGGGTGCGTTGCGTAAGCTCATGCAGAGCAAGAATTTCGATGAGATCGCCGTCCAGGATATTACCGAGGCTGCAACCGTGAATCGGGTTACTTTTTACGATCACTACACGGACAAATACGCACTTCTCGAGGCCATGGTCGCCGGGGGCTTTCATCAGCTTCTCCACGAGCGCAACGTCTGTTATGACGGCACCTGCCCGTCCGGTGCGAGCGCGGTTATCCTCGCGACTTGCGATTATCTGGCTCAGTCTCATGGAGATGGCACGGAGTGCCGTCGCCATAACGCCTTTGAGCCGCTGATCGAGGCGGCCCTCACTTCGGCAATTCGCAGAGTGTTGATTGCGGGGGTGCCGAAGGGGACTTCGGCTTCGAGTCCGCCGCCCGATATGATCGCCACGGCCGCCAGCTGGGCGATTTATGGCGCCGTCAAGGAGTGGTTCAATACTCCGGGCCGGCTCCCGGCTGAAGAGGTCGTGCCCCTGGTGATGCAGCTGATCGTCCCCATCCTTGAGTCCGCAGGCCCGCGAAATTCTCCTGCCGTCGCCAGCGCGCCGCTGGAGTGACCACGATGTTGCCGTTCCGCACGGCCGCGGACGAGTTGCGCGGCAGCCAGCGCGGACGGGAAGAAGAG
>JBAUZR010000726.1:0-15942 GCA_049585375.1 Acidobacteriaceae bacterium | reverse complement strand
CCATGGCTTCCGCATAAATGAAACTCTCCGTCAGCGAGGCGATCATCGCCGTAATAAGAAAGTTGCCGCCAAGTTTCAAAGCATGAGCGCTCCACGGATGCTCCGAGACGACGGTGACCCCGCGGCTGAACTTCTCCAGCAGCGGCCGCACCTTTCCAACGGGTTCCTTTGCGCCGCCAGCCGCGACCCAGAGCTTGCCCGCCCCGGCAATATGCGGACGCCCAAAAACCGGCGCGGCGACATACTGCTGGCCGCGGCGCTCGTGCTCCTCTTCGAGCTTCTTCGACAGAGCGACGCTGAGCGTGCTCATCGCCACGTGCACCGCGCCTTTGGGCAGCTGATCGAGTGCCTGTCCCTTGTAAAGGATCTCTTCGAGCGCGGCGTCGTCCATCACCATGGTGAAAACAACCTCGGCACCCTGCACGGCTTCGCCTGGCGTGGACGCCACCCGCGCCCCGTCGCCGGCGAGCGCTTCGGCATGCGAGCGGGTGCGATTCCACACCGTCAGCGTTGTGCCGCTCTTCAGCAGATGCCTCGCGATGGCGCTGCCCATTTTGCCCAGGCCCAGGAATGCTGTCTTCATGTTTTGCTCCCCCAGCAAGTCTCTTATTTCAGATGAGCCAGGACAAGCGCGTGATGCGCGAGCCCCCGCACCGAGCCGCGGTGGAGGCAGCGCAATCGGCTGCCGGACGCGCCCCCTCCCTCCGTTTTGTTATGCTGACCGCTGTGCGTGTTCTGTTTGGCGTGCTGCTTTTGTCCACGGTGGTGATCGTCTGGGTGGCCATCGCGGTGGCTCGCCATATCGCCCAGCACCGGCGAGCCATCCGTTCCCAGGCCGAGCCGCACGACGATCCTGTGTAAGTTCCGGAGCTACGAATGAAGTCTTACGCCAGTTCTGCTGTCTCCGCTTCGCCCGTCGCCGCCCCGTCGCGCGCGCGCCGCATCGCCGAACGGATCGCTGTGGTCCTCCTCGGCACGCTGTTTGTCGCGATCTGCGCGCATGTCTCGATTCCGCTCTGGTTCACGCCCGTACCGATTACGCTGGAGCCCTTCGCCGTGCTGCTGCTGGCGCTGCTGCTCAGCCCCCGTTGGTCCGCCGCGACGATGGTCGTCTATCTCGCAGAAGGTGCGGCCGGACTTCCCGTCTTCAGCCCCGTCGGCGCGCCCACCCTGCTGCACCTCTTTGGACCGACGGCCGGCTATCTGCTCTCTTACCCCGTAGTCGCGTGGCTGACCGGCAGCCTCTTCCTGCGCTTCCGCGGAACCGGCGACGCCCGCCTCCGCACTGCCTCCGGATTTACCGCCGCCCTCGCCGCCGCCGCTATCGGCGACACCGTCATTCTTCTCTCCGGAGCCGCGTGGCTCGCCATCCTCACGCATCAGTCGCCCGCAACCGTCATGACGCTGGCCGTGGCTCCCTTCGTTCCTGGCGAAATTCTCAAGGTAATCGCGGCCGCCGGAGCGGTTTCGGGCCTGCGCCGCTTTCGGCGCATCGCTCCCTCCACAACGAAATAACCAGAGACGCGTCCCAAACGACTCGGCTCCTGCAACACAAAAGCCACCTCCGCAAAGAGGTGGCTTTTGCATTTTGCCTCCAGCAATTCGAAATTACGGATAGATGCCGCGAATCTGCACCGCTTCCGCCACCCGTCCGATGCCCAGCATGTTGGCGGCGATGCGCATCGGCACCTTACGGTCGAGGTGGATCTTCAGCACGTCGCGGAACGACGTCCTCATCACCCGCTCCAGCCGGTTGTAGACGTCCTGTGCCTCCCAAAAGAGGTGCTGCTCGTCCTGCACCCACTCAAAGTAGGAGACGGTGACACCGCCCGCATTGCACAGGATGTCCGGAATCAGAAAGACGCCGTGACTCTCGAGGATCCTGTCTCCCTCGGGCGTCACAGGGCCGTTGGCCGCTTCGGCGACGATCTTCGCGTCGACGCTGGCGGCATTGCGGGATGAATGGCGTTCTCCAGCGCGGCCGGAACCAGGATGTCGCACTTGAGCCGCAGAAGTTCATCCGGCGAAATCGGCTCCGCGTCCGGGAAGCCTTCCACGTGGCCGGTGAGCGCCTTCATGTGCATCAGCCCCGGAATGTCCAGCCCCTTCGGGTTGTAGACTCCCGCGGTTGAGTCGTTGACGGCGATCACCTTCGCGCCGGCTTCATGCAGCAGCTGCGCCGCGATGGATCCAGCGTTGCCGAAGCCCTGCACCGCGACCGTGGCTCCCTTCAGCGACAAGCCAAGATGGTCGCATGCGCTCTGGATGGTGTAGAAGACGCCGCGGCCGGTGGCCTCGTTGCGCCCCAGCGACCCGCCCAGGCTGATGGGCTTGCCGGTGACCACGCCCGGAATGGAATACCCCTTGGTCATGCTGTAGGTATCCATGATCCACGCCATCGTCTGCGGGTTGGTGTAAACATCGGGTGCAGGAATGTCCTGCGCCGGGCCGATCAGCGGCAGTATCGCGCTGGCATACCGCCGCGTCATACGCTCCAGCTCGCCCAGTGACATGTGCTTGGGATCGCAGGTGACGCCGCCCTTGCCGCCGCCAAAGGGGATGTTGACCACCGCGCACTTCCAGGTCATCCAGGTCGCGAGAGCTTTCACTTCGTCGAGCGTGACCTGCGGATGATAGCGAATCCCGCCCTTCGACGGGCCGCGTGCCGAGCTGTGCTGCACCCGATGCGCCTCAAAGCGATGAATGTGCCCGTCATCCATGCGCACCGGTACTGAGACGGTGAGCACCCGTTCGGGGTATTTGATCATCTCCCGAATATCCTGGCTGAGTTCGAGAGCATCCGCCGCTGCCTCGAAGTTGGTCAGAGCAACGTCGTATGCGTTTTCCTGCACCCTTGTCGTCAGTGTGTTTGTCGTCGGCATGTGCTTCCCCTTCCTCTTGCGAGAAAGCAGCTCCGGCGCGGCCTGCTGGGCGCTACCGCTCCACGAACGACTCTGCCAGCGCAACCGCGTGCGGCTCCGCCTCCTGTTGTGACGGGAGCGCCGGAACCACCCATTTCCGGTACGCCCGCAAGTGTCCTCGCGCCGCTTCGAAATACAAGCGGCGCACCTCGCGCGTGATCGCGCCCACGGAGCCGTCATTCACCGGGCGATGGTCCACGCGGACCACCGGCGCAATGCCCACCGCCGTCCCGGTCAGAAAAAGTTCATCGCAAACGTAAAGCTCGCTGCGGTCGATCGGCCGCTCCTGAATGGTGAGTCCGATCTCACGCCGCGCCAGCTCCATGACGCTGTCGCGCGTGATTCCTTCTAATACGTTTTCCGTCACCGGCGGCGTGATCAGCCGGCCCTGCCGCACCATGAACAGGTTGCAGGTTGCGCCCTCGGCCACCTGCCCGTTCTCGTTCAGCAGCAGCGCTTCGTCAAATCCCGCTCTCCGCGCATCATCGCTGGCCAGTGCGCTGTTCACATAGGCTCCGCAGATCTTGGCACGGGCCGGAATCGCGTTGTCCTCAATGCGACGCCAGGAGCTTACTCCGGCATGCACCCCCTTGTCACTCGGCAAATAGTCGCCAAACGGCAGCGCGATTACCGCGAACGCGTCCTGGTCGTCGGTCGCCACGCCGATCCGCTCCGAGCTCTTGTAGGCCAGCGGGCGAACATAGATATCCGTCCGGAAAGCATTGCGCCGGACCAGTTCGGCCGTGATCTCGCACAGCCGCCCCGCGGACTCGGGGACATCGATCCGCAGGATGCCGCAGTTCTGCTTCCAGCGCTGATAGTGCTCGAGCGGCCGGACCAGGAAAAGCTGGTGCTCCGCGTCGTCCCAGTAGCCGCGCAGTCCTTCGAAGACGCCGGTTCCGTAATGCAGCGCGTGGGTCAGAATGCCGACCCGCGCCTCGCCCAGCGGCATATACTCACCGCCGAAGTAAACGATCAGATTCGGATCCGCTTCAGCCTTCATGGCTCACCTCGTCCAGCGACTCGCGCATCAACTGGCGTCCCCGCGCGATCGCCCGGTCATCCAGTTCCAGCCATTTGGCGCTCTTCACCAGCCGCCGGAGCGCTTCGTCCACGCTCTCCTGAGTCAGCACACCGGTACATTCCAGCAGCGCGCCGAGCATGATCATGTTCTGCGCGCGCGGGTCGCCCAGTTCGTCGGCCATGTGCGTAAAAGCGCGCGCCAGCACGTGGACGTCCGAGCGTTCGCAGCCGGTCGGCAGAGCCTCGCCGTTATAAAGAATCCATCCGCCGGGCCGCACCGTTGCGTAGAACTTGTGCAGCGACGGTTCGTTCATCGCTACCAGCACGTCGGGGCGAACGACCAATGGCGAGTCGATCGCATGGCGCGCCAGTCGAACATGGCAGTTCGATGTGCCCGAGCGCATCTCCGGTCCATAAGAAGGCAGCCAGGAAACTTCGAGACCCGCATCCAGCCCGGCTTCCGCGAGAACCTCGCCCAGCAGCAGAACCCCCTGGCCCCCAAACCCCGCAACGCGAACCTGCAGTTCCCCAGCCGGCAAGTTCATGCCCGCAGGCTTCACCGCCGGCGTGGCGTGCCACGCCGCGAGATCTCCCTGCGACAGCTCCGCTGTTTTCTGGATCGTCTCCTTCTCCTCGGCCGCCTCAGGCGCCCTGCACGCCTCCACCTCGCTCGTGCGATCGCGCAGCACGCCCAGAGTGAAGGTCTTCTCCATCACATCTTTTACCCAGCGCTGCGCCTCAACCGGAGACATCTTCCAGATGGTCGGGCAGGGCGCGAGAATCTCCACCAGCGAAAATCCCAGCCCCTTCACCTGGTTCTCGACCGCTTTGCGCACTGCGCGATGCGCCTGCGCCACCTGCTTGTTGTCGCCCAGACCCACGCGCTCGATGTAGACCGGCGCCTCCAGAGTCGCCAGCAGCTCGCTCATGTGCAGCGGATACCCCTCATTCGCGGGATTACGGCCGTTGGGCGTGGTCGTGCTCTTCTGGCCCAGCAACGTGGTCGGCGCCACCTGTCCGCCCGTCATGCTGTAGATTGCGTTGTTGACGAACAACACCGTGATGGCTTCACCGCGATTAGCCGCATGCAAAATCTCCGCCGAGCCGATCGCCGACAAATCCCCGTCGCCCTGGTAGCTGATGACGATGCTTTCCGGCCGGCTCCGCTTCACGGCGGTCGCCACCGCGGGCGCGCGCCCATGCGCCGCCTGAATATTGCCGACATCGAAATAGTAGTAAGCGAACACCGAGCAGCCGACCGGGCTGATCAGGATGGCCCGGTTCTGGATGCCGAGCCCATCGATCGCCTCGGCCAGCATCTTGTGCACCATGCCGTGCCCGCACCCCGGACAGTAATGGGTCTGGTGCTGCAGCTCATCCTTGCGCTCGAAGGTGGTGTAGAACGCCTTCGGCCGCGACTGGGCCACTTCGTACCGCGCTTCCGGTTCCTCAGACATGGGCCACCTGTTCCACTTCGACGACTCTTCGCGCCAGCGTCTGGGTCAGCGCCAGCACTTCCTCATGCGAGGGCGTATTGCCCCCGACGCGGCTGAAAAACTCCACCGGCCGCGCGCCGTTGAGAGCCAGCTTCACGTCTTCCAGCAGCTGCCCCGTGCTCATCTCCACCACCAGGAAAACCTTCGCGCGCTCGGCCCGTTTCTGAAAGAACACCGTGGGGAACGGAAAAAGCGTGATCGGCCGCAGCACCCCAACGCTCAGCCCCGCCTCGCGTGCCTCCGCCGCCACCGCTTTCAGAATGCGCGCCACGATGCCATAGCCCACCAGCACCACATCCGAGCTCTCCGCATACCATTCCTCCGCGCGCGCTTCGAGACGCTGAGCGATGGTGTACTTCGCCTCCAGATGGCGAACGTGCTTCTCCAGCTCATCGGTGCTCAGATAAATGGAGCTGATCAGGTTTTTGCGCGACTCTTCGGTCCCGGCCACCGCCCACTTTGGCAACTGCGGCTCCACGGCGGTCTGCGGAAACTCCACCGGCTCCATCATCTGCCCGATAAATCCATCCGCCATCAGCACCACCGGATTGCGGTACCGATCCGCCAGCTCGAAGCCCAGCGCGGTCAGGTCCGCCATCTCCTGCACCGAATGCGGCGCCAGTACGATCGTCCTGTAGTTGCCGTGCCCGCCGCCCTTCACTACCTGGTGGTAGTCACTTTGCTCTGAAGCAATGTTCCCCAGCCCCGGTCCGCCGCGCGTGATGTCTGCAATCACGCAGGGCAGCTCCGCCCCGGCCATATAGCTGATGCCTTCCTGCATCAGGCTGATCCCCGGCCCGCTGGACGCCGTCATCACCCGCACCCCCGCCGCCGACGCCCCATAGAGCATATTGATGGCCGCCACTTCGCTCTCTGCCTGCAGAAACACCCCGCCCGCCCGCGGCAGATACTCGGCAGCCGCTTCCGTAATCTCGCTCGCCGGCGTAATGGGATACCCATAAAATCCGCGGCAGCCCGCCAGCACCGCCGCCTTCACGATGGCTTCGTTCCCCTTCATCAGCTGCCGGCTCATGACTGCGCTCCTTCAGCTTTCGCCACGGAGGCCACCAGCCGCAGCACCGTCACCGCCCCCGGCTCAGGACAAACCAGGAAGCAGATCCCGCACCCCGTACAGCCCGCTCCCCGATACCTGGCGGTCCGATAGCCATAAGGATTCAGCCCCTCGCCCAGCTCGATCACATTCGGCGGACAGGCAACGACGCATAACCCGCAGCCCTTGCACTCGTCGGTGTCGATCCGCAGCGATCCGCGATCGCGTTTCCCAGGGTTCGTCATGCTGCCCTCCTCTGTACGCGTTCTTTTCAGACCAGCGCCGCTGACGTCCTGCGCTCCAGGTAATGCGCCCGCACCGCAAACTCCTCCAGCTCCGCCTGAAACTGCGGATCCGCAATCGCCATCAGCGCTTCGGCCCGTTCCCGCAGAGTCTTGCCATGCAGGTAGGCGATGCCATGCTCCGTGACCACGTAATGAACATCGGCGCGCGACGTCACGACCCCGCCGCCCGGCTCCAGCATTGGGACGATCCGTGAAACCCGTCCCCCCTTCGCCGTCGACGGCAGCGCAATGATCGGCACCCCGCCCTTCGAGCGCGCCGCTCCGCGAATAAAGTCCAGCTGCCCGCCAAAACCGCTGTACGGACGGGTGCCCAGCGAATCCGCGCAGACCTGGCCCGTCAGATCCACCTGCAGCGCCGAGTTGATCGCCACCATGCGATCGTTCTGCGCCACCACAAATGGATCGTTCGTGTAGCTGATGGACCGAAACTCCAGCGTGGGATTCTCATGCAGGAAATCAAAAAGCCTCTTCGTCCCCAGCACAAACGCCGCAACCGCCTTTCCCCGATGCAGCGACTTGCGGTCGCCGTTGATGATCCCGGACTCCATCAGCTCGACCACGCCATCGGAAAACATCTCGGTATGGATCCCCAGGTCCCGCTTGCCGTCCAGGCACGTGAGCACCGCGTCGGGAATGCCGCCGATGCCGGTCTGCAGCGTGGCGCCATCCGGAATCAGCGAGGCCACATTGCGCGCCACCCGCAGGTGCATCTCCGTGAAAGGCTCCGTCTTCAGCTCCAGCAGCGGCCGATCCGTCTCCACGATCGCGTGGATGTGGCTCACGTGGATGAACGTGTCGCCATGCGTCCGCGGCATCTGCTCGTTCACTTCCGCGATCACCGTGCTCGCACAGCGTGAGGCGGTCAGCGTGCAGTCCACCGTCGTGCCCAGACTCACAAATCCGTGTTCATCGGGCGGCGACACCTGCATCAGCACCACATCCAGCGGCAGCTGTCCGCTGGTAAACAGCCCCTCGATCTCGCTCAGAAAGATCGGCGTGTAGTCGGCGCGCCCGGCAGCCACCGCCTCCCGCACGTTGGCCCCCAGAAACATCCCGCGATGCCGGAATCGACCCTCGTACTCCGGCTTCGTGTAGTCGGCGCTGCCCAGCGTCATCATGTGGACGATCTCGACATCCTGCAGCTCCGGCGCCCGCGCCACCAGCGCATTCACCAGCGGCGAGGGTGTGCCCACGCCGGACTGGATCCACACCCGGCCTCCGGACCGCACCGCCGCCAGGGCCTGTGCGGCAGTCATACGCCTGCTGCGGTATTCGTCCTTCCAGGTCATCGGTCTCCCGCCTCCGCTGGCGCGCCATCCAGCGGCGCCTGGTCCTCGACGGCGGCTAAACCTCGCAGAATCAGCGACCCTGTCCCTCACACACATTCAGCGCGCGCTGCGAAACCGCCGTCTCCAAAACCGATGACGTTACGCCCGACCCTCGAGAATTGGCAGTGATGAGCGTCACCTGGCGTGGTGCAAGTTGGTGCCGATACTAGTGGCGGAGGCCTGAAGTGGCCGTCAACCGCCTGTACTTCGGCAAATCGGCATCGACGACCGCCCTCCTGCGATACCGGCAGCGCAGAGTCCTGCGGTCGATGGCGGTTGCCTTAGCCGCGATCGCATGGGTTAGGTCCGTTCGCGCCGAGAGTTTCACCGTCGAACTGATCCCAATGCCGCAGGCCTACTCCTCCGGCGCCTACGCCTTCTATGTTCTGGCAGGAGTGGCGCTTCTCGCCGGAGTTCTGAAATTGCGCGCGATGCACATTAACAATCTGGTGAATCAGCGGACTGCGGAGCTGCAGCACGAAATCGCAATGCGCAAAGAGGCCGAGGATGCGCTGAAGGCAGCGAGAGATGAGGCTATGCGGGCACGCGACGAGCTTCATTTCCTTGCTTACCACGATGGGCTGACCGGGCTCTTGAACCGGCGAGCCATTCTGGAGGCGCTGGCCCGCGAAGCGGAGAGGGCGAAACGCACCCAGAGCTGCGTGGGGCTGATCCTCATCGATGTGGACCACTTCAAAAAGGTCAACGATACTCTGGGCCACGCTGCCGGCGATTGGGTGCTGATCGAGATCACACGCCGCATTTGCCAATCGCTCCGTGCTTACGACTCCGTGGGGCGTTATGGAGGCGAGGAGTTTCTGATTGTGGTCCCTGAATGCGATCACGGCCAGGTTTTGCAGACTGCCGAAAGAGTTCGCCTGGCCGTCGCCGAAAGCCCCATCAGGGCATCCATTTCTGACGTCAGGGTCACCGTCAGTATTGGGGCCGGGGGCTTCTCTGCCCTCGCGTTTTCGGCGACGGAGACTCTCGCGTGCGTCGATGAGGCCCTCTATCGGGCGAAAGGCGAAGGCAGAAACCGTACGGTCCTGACTGAACAGAGATGTCGCAAATCAGCGGGCCCGGCGCAGGCCGAATCCGCTGCTGTGGCCCGAACCCCGATTCAGTGACCCGCTTTTGTATCAGGGCACGACTTGAGTCGTGCCGAAAAGGCTGCACCCAACAATCGGGCTTTAGCCCCTGTGTACCAGCCGTTGCGAAAGTTCCAGAACGCCTGTCATATCGCAGAAAAACCGAACCCACCCCGGTCTGTCATCCTGACGACCCGGAGCGGAGCGAAGGAAAGGAAGGATCTGCGGTCGCTTTAGGAATCCGTGCGGTCCAGGGCACGACGGTAGTCAGCAGGCTCAAGATCGTACCAGCCGCGGCTCAGGTCTTCCCCTACCGGATTGACGGCCACGATCAGTGCGACGAGGAGGCGATGATGCGCTCTCACTCGTTTGACACTTCCTATGGGACTCCCTTATATATGTGAGATCAATATATGGAACCCAGGGACAATCCGGATCGGGAATGGAAAAAGGGCGGCGCCGAGCTGCTGATCCTCTCGCTGCTCGAACAGCAGGCGCGCCATGGGTATGACCTCTGCAAACTCATTGAGGCGCGTTCGAACGGTGCGCTCAGCTTTCACGTGACGACGTTATATCCACTGCTGTACCGGCTCGAGGAGCGCGGGCTGGTGCAGGGGCGATGGGTCGAGAAACCGAATCAGCGGAGGAGACGCTACTACGACCTGACCGCGGAGGGGCGAAAAGTCCTGGAAAAGCAGCGCCGGAGCTGGCAGGGATTTGTCGAGGCCATGAGCCGCGTCATGGGGGTCGAAAATGCCTGACTGGAATCAGGAGATCGCCAGGAAGCTGGAGCGGTTGCGGATCGACCCAGGCCGCGAGGCGGGAATCGTCGAGGAACTGAGCCAACACCTCGAAGACCGCTATGAGGAATTGCTGACGGCGGGCAGCAGCCCGAACGAAGCGCGACGGGCCGCACTGGAAGAACTGGAGGCCGGCCCCATGTTCGGCGCTTCCCTGCCCGCACGGCTGCGCAATTCCGCACGCAACGAACCGCCGCCGGCGGCAGCCGGTTCAGGCCACCTGCTGGCCGACTTTCTGCGCGACCTGAAAGTTGGACTCCGCAGCATGGGGCGGGCGCCGGCGTTTTCCTTCTTCGCGGTGCTGACCCTGGCGCTGGGCATGGGCGCAACCACGACGGTTTTCACGGTAGTGAATACGCTGCTGCTCCATCCCCTGCCGGCGCGCGATCCGTCGCGGCTTGCGGCCCTGTACACGACAGACGTGAAGAGCCAGCGCGGATCGGGAAGCCTGCTGCCCATTTCCTATCCCAACCTGCAGGATTACCAGCAGAGGAACGAGGCGTTCAGCGCCGTAGGCGGGTTCTCGCCGCCCATGGTGATGACGCTGACGCAGAACTCGGCATCGGAGCGGTTCTTCGCAGAACTGATCACCGATGGCTACTTCGAAGCGCTCGGGATCACTCCGGCGAAGGGGCGGTTCTTTCTTCCCTCCGAGGACAGCACTCCAGGCTCGGCGCCGGTCGCGGTGCTGAGCTACAACGCGTGGCGGGTCCGCTTCGATCGCGATCCGGGCATCATTGGCAAGCCTCTGGACATCAACGGGGCGACGTTCACCGTGGTCGGCGTGGCGCCCCCGGGATTTATCGGTGTCAGCGCCGTCTTCGGGCCGGATGTGTGGCTGCCGGCCACCATGGCGCAGGAGGTATTACCGGTTCCCCTCCGGGATATTCTCCAGGAACGCGGAAAGCCGTTCTTCCAGGGAGTCGCGCGGCTCAGGCCCGGCATCAGCCGCAGCCAGGCGGAAGCCGATCTGGAGCCCCTGGCCGCAACCCTGCGCCAGCAGTATCCGGACAGCAACGGTGGCCACACGATAGATGTCCAGCCCATCACAACGGCCCTCTATTCATCCACGGGCGGCGAACGCGGACTGGCCTTCGCGAGCGTGGTGCTGCTGGTGATCGTAGGACTGGTGCTGTTGATCGCGTGTTCGAACGTGGCGAATCTCCTGATGGCCCGCGCGGTCGGGCGCCGTCAGGAGATTGCCGTGCGCCTGGCCATCGGAGCCAGCCGTGGACGCCTGCTGCGGCAGTTGCTGACGGAGAGTGTCCTGCTCGGTCTCTTTGGCGGTATCGCCGGGCTGGGCATCGGCTATGAAGGCTGCCAGCTGCTGTGGTCGTTCAGGCCGCCGGAGGTGGCGCGGAACCTGGTGGATCCCCGCCTGGATGGCAAAGTCTTCCTCTTCGCGCTGCTCCTGTCGCTGGCCACGGGACTCGTCTTCGGCGTTGTGCCGTCGCTGCGCGCCTCGAAAACGGGCCTGGTCGATAGTTTGAAGGAAGAATCGCGTGTTGCCGGGCTCGGCCGGCGCAGTGCCAAATTCCAGAAAACACTCCTCGCCGGACAGGTCGCTTTGTCCCTGGTGTCCCTGATTGCCGCATCGTTGTTCCTGCGCGCCGTGGGGCGGGCGTATCAAATCGATCCGGGTTTCGACGAGCAGCACCTTGCCGTTTTCATGATGAATCCCGAACAGGTGGGCTACGATGCGGCGCGCCTGCGCGGGTTTCATCGTGAGGTGGTGGACCGCGTGGAGAGAATCCCCGGCGTGGCGGCGGTCAGCTGGGCTTCGAATCTGCCTTTCTGGTCGAGCGCCACGCACGGCGTTGTCATCGAAGGGCGGGAACAACAGCGTAAATCGGAGACGCTGAGCAGCGTTCAGAACGTTGTTGACGTGGGCTACTTCAAAACCATGCGGATTCCGCTGCTGCAGGGACGAGCCTTTACCGATGCGGATCAGGATGGGTCGCTGCCGGTGGTCATCGTCAACGACGAGCTGGCGCGGCTGTACTGGCCAAAGGGCGATGCCATCGGACAGAAGATCCACCTGAGCACCGACAGCGTAACCCGCCAGATCGTGGGCGTGGTGAAGACCACAAACTACACCACCCTGGGCGAGGCTCCTCAATCGTGTCTGTATCTGCCGCTGCGGCAGAATGCCGGAGACCCGATGAACCTTTTCGTCCGTACGGCCGGAAACCCGTCCGACGTGCTCGGAGCGGTGCAACGCGAGGTGCGCGCTGTCGACCCGAAGGTGGAGATCACGGATAGCCGCACCGGCGCAACCCTGATGGACCAGGTGCTCTTCACTGCGCGGATCGTGCTGGCCATGCTGGGGCTGTTCGGGCTGCTGGCCCTCGCGCTGGCCAGCGTCGGCCTGTACGGGATTCTGGCGTACTCCGTGGGCCGGCGGCAGCGGGAGATCGGCGTGCGGATGGCGCTGGGCGCCTCCCGGGCGGCTGTGCTCCGGCTGGTTGTTCGCGAGGGCATGCTCCTCGTCTGTATTGGGGCAGCAATCGGCCTGGGGCTGTCGCTGGTCGTGGGAAGGGCGTTCTCACGCATGCTGTTTGGGCTGAGTCCAGCGGATCCGCTGAGCCTCGCCGGCGCGGCTGGAGTGCTCCTGTTCGTGGCGCTGGTTGCCTGTTATCTGCCGGCATGGGCAGCAAGTCGCATGGACCCAATGCAGGCCCTGAGGGAGGGATAAACCGGCCGGTGAACGCGAAGGACGCGTTCATGCGCTTGCATCCATCGGCCCTTCCTTCATGACTTCCGTACTCTTTGCCCCGCGGATTTCTCTTGCTCCCCGCTCGGCCCGCCGCCAAACTAAACCATAGTGGGGATGGTCCGCTCAGGCGGCAACCATCCCTATCGGCGTTTCCGGCGGCTCGCACGACCCGTCGTCCTGAACCCGGCTCATGCTCTTTGAGAAAGCCGCGCATCCTGCCGGCCCCCGGCTCCCCCAGGTAATACCCAAAACCTATTACCCTGCCGCCCATGCCGAATCAGCAATATGCCACAGCCCACCCCCTGGGGGGGTGGGGGGTCAGCCCAATTCGTAGTCGAAGTCGTAGAAGTGCTGCTTCTCCTCGATGCGAATATCCATCGTGCCCTTCAGCCCAGCCAGCTCTTCGGTGCCGGACCCAGGAACCACCTGGATCGCGAGTTCCGGAGCGCCGTGGTCCATCGTGGCATGGTGCAGGAGGACAAAACTGCCGCGCCTTCCAGCCAGCGTTCCGGTCACGCGCTCCATCGCAACGTAAGCGCCTGAGCCGGTCGAGCGATCCAGCACGCTGAGCATCTCACCCTGGCTGGTCGCCTCCAGATCGCCATGAAACTGCTTGTCCAGCGCCATCCGGCCCAGGCCGGCAGCCTCAGCCTGCGGGTTATCTGCTTTCTGAGGAATCACTTTGACGTCGAAACTTCCGGTAATTGTGGTCATCTTCCGGCCAGCATAGCATTGCTCCAATGCCTCTGCTGGCATCCAAGGTTCCCATGAAAAGGTTCGCCGCCCTTCTTTTCCCCACGATGGCTCTCGCTCTCGTCCTGTCTGGCTGCAATAAGAACCAGAATCAGCCGCAGTCCCAGGATCAGGGCCAGCCCGCGGCTGCTGACGACCCGGCTTCCGCCAATCTGGCTCCGGCCAGCGACACCACTGCGCCCCAGGAGAATCCGCCCGCCGACCAGTCTTCCGACCAGTCCGGCTACGATCAGGCGCCGCCGCCGGACGAGGATCAATACGGCCAGGATTACTCCGAAACCGCGGATGACGTCGCTCCCCAGCCGCCGCCGGAAATTCCGGACTACGATCAGCCGCCCGCTCCCGGTGACAACTACCTCTGGACACCCGGCTATTGGGGATACGCCTCGGACGGCTACTACTGGGTTCCCGGCGCGTGGGTCATGGCTCCCTATGTCGGCGCTCTCTGGACGCCCGGTTATTGGGGCTGGAACAACAACCGCTACTACTGGCATGGAGGCTACTGGGGCTCGCACATCGGCTTTTATGGCGGAGTGAACTACGGATACGGATACGACGGCAACGGTTACGAAGGCGGCTACTGGAGGAGCAATCAGTTTTATTACAACCGCGCCGTGAGTCACGTGGGCAACGGAGTTCGCGACACGTATGACTACCGCGTCGCGCATCCGTTCAACAATTCGCGCGTCGCTTACAACGGCGGTCGCGGCGGCCTGAACTACCGCCCAACCCGTGAACAGCAAGCCGCTCAACAGGAGCGCCACTTTGCTCCGCTGCCCGCTCAGCACACGCTGGCCCAAAGCGCGCAGCAGAATCGCGCCCAGTTCGCCCAGCAGAATCACGGCAAACCGCAGATGGTCGCCGAGAGCCGTCCCATTAGTGCCGGCGCAGCGCCGGCTGCGCGCGCGGAAGATTTCCGTGGAGCGCCTGCGATTCGCGCTGCGGCGCCCGCTGCCAACCGTCCCAACGCCGCTCCGCTGAATATGCCGCGGCCAACTCCTGGACGTCCGGCAGTGAACAACGAGCCGCGACCGGAAAACCGGAACGTCCCTGCGCCTCACGGACGGCCGGCAACGCGGCCCGAGGTAAGAAATCAGCCGACGCGTCCACCGGCGCAGGCTGAGCCCCGGCGGAATCAGCCCGCGGTTGCACGGCCCGAGCCACAGTCACGGCCGCAG
Organism: Acidobacteriaceae bacterium; assembly: GCA_049585375.1. Classification (GTDB taxonomy): domain Bacteria; phylum Acidobacteriota; class Terriglobia; order Terriglobales; family Acidobacteriaceae; genus Palsa-343. The sequence goes on along the minus strand of JBAUZR010000726.1, from coordinate 1,283 downwards.
ACCCAGGCGCGGCCGGAATCGCGACCGCAGCCCGAGAGCCGGCCTCAGGCGCGTCCGGAGACGCAACCCCAGGCGCGACCCGAAGCCCCGTCTCGTCCACAAACTCGGCCCGAAGCGAAACCGGCTCCCGAGCACAAGCAGCCTGCCCCGAAACCGCAACCGGAGAAGAAGCCCGAGGAGAAGCACCCACAGGGATAAGGCGGAAAAATCAGGCGGCCCGTTCGGGACGAACACAGGTGCGGGCGAGCAGCTCGTTGAGCTGAAACGCCCGCTCCAGCTGGCTCTCGACGAGAAGTTGTTGCCGGCGGCGATGACCAGGATCGTCGAGCAGAGGCAGAAGTTGCGCATCGCGCGCGGCCCCAGCCTCGAGATCCCGGATCGCGATCTCCATCGTGAGGCGAAAACGGGCGCTGACGTGAAAGGGTTCGGAGGTGCAGATCGGTCGCCGCATGATTCCTGTCCGGCAGTTCAAGTTCTTTCTTCTGCGGCCGATTCTAGGAAAGAAGAGCCAGCGGCGCCATATCACGATGAGGATCGCCTGCAAAAACTTTGGGCACCCGCTGTCGCAATCTGAGACAGCCGACCCTGTTAAAGCTCAAGACTCTTGCTCGCCACCCGCTCCTGTGCCTGCGAGACAAAGGAGTCCAGCGGCACCGATCCCTGATCGCCTTTGCCTCGAGTCCGCACGCTCACAGCGGTCGCCGATTCCTCTTTGTCGCCGATCACCAGCACATACGGAATCTTCTGCAGTGTGAAGTCGCGGATCTTGGCATTCATCTTTTCGTTGCGTGCGTCGATCTCGACCCGGAAGCCGGCTTGCTGCAGCCGCTCCTGTACAGTTTGCGCGTAGGTATGATGCCGCTCGCTGATGGGAACTAACCCCATCTGCACCGGAGCCAGCCAGAGCGGAAATGCTCCAGCATACATCTCGATGAGATACGAGACCATGCGCTCCATGGTGCTGATGATGGCGCGATGGATCATCACCGGCCGGGGCTGCGTGCCGTCGGCGGCGTTGTATTTGAGGCCGAACTGATTAGGCAGATGGAAGTCGAGCTGGATGGTGGAGTAAGTTTCTTCGTGACCCATGACGTCGGAAAGCTGAATGTCGAGCTTGGGGCCGTAGAAGGCGGCGTCGCCGATGCTTTCGCGATACTTGAGGCCCAGCGCATCGAGCGCTTCCCGCAATTCGCGCTCTCCCAGCTCCCACATGGCGTCGTTATCGACGTACTTTTCTTTGTTCTTTGGGTCGCGGAGCGAGAGGCGATAGCTGTACTTCGTAA
>JBAUZR010000725.1:0-10142 GCA_049585375.1 Acidobacteriaceae bacterium | reverse complement strand
ATATCCGCGAGAGTGCGGGCGCGGTTGGCGCGCAGGCTCTCGGCGGCTTCGGGCAGGGCAAACTGTTCGCCGCCGAACCCTGAGACGAAGCGGCCACCGCGAACCAGACCGCGGGCTTCGAGCCGGCGGAACATCCCGACCAGTTCGCGCCAGGGCGGGACCGTGGTTTCGCGCGCCAGTGCGTCGCGGAAGACAACGCCGTAGCGGCGCAGGAGCATTTGGCAGGCCGACTCGAGTTGCGCATCGTGGCGGACGGCGGCGTCGGTTGCGGTTTGGTCGTTGCGCGAGACGGCGGTCTGGGTTTCGGCGCCGGGGTCGGCGAGGAGCGCCCAGCGGCCGGAGGCGTGGCGGCCGGCAGCTTTGGTGTGGCCGGGCGCGGAGAAAGCGCGTTTGCGGCGCGGATCGATGAGCAGCCGCAGGCTGTCGAAGCCATCGGCATTGACCAGGCCGGCAGCGACCAGCTCCCACAGTGCGCGGTGCGCGTCTTCAACGGGCGCGCCGAGCAGTCGAATCAGGTCGGCGGAAAACATGGCCCCGCGGTCCGACAGGCACGAGCGGACCCGGTTGGCCAGATCACTGAGGCAGGCGGTGAGGGTGGTTTCCGGTATTTGTCGCCGCGAGAGGCATAAATCCATCCACAGTGCCTCTTCGCGGACGAAGAATGTGACGGGGGCCATGCTGGTGGGAACAACACGGCGCGGACCTCCGCTGGCGGGATCGGCAAAGGCGGGATGCGGGGAGATGCGCCCCCATCCGACCGCGCCGGTGAGGCAAAGGGCATCAAGCCAGCGCGGGTCGTAGCCGGCGACGCGCTGAGGCAGCAGGGAACGCTCCCACTCAGCCGCAGGAGCCTCAAACCCTTCGAGGGCTCTCACGGCTTCGAGGAGCCCCTGCTCGCCGCTGAGCTGCCGTCGCTCGCCGAGGTGTTGCCAGTCCAGGAGGAATCGCATGTAAACGGCGGGAGTGACCGGCTCGATCTGCTGTCGCAGGGCATTCAGGGTGCGCTTGTGAATGCGCTGCAGGATGCGGCGTTCGCACCATTCGACCTCGACGTCGGGGATTACCGACTGGCCGCCGGGCCCCTCAAAGACGCCGCGGAGGATGGTTCCCGTCGATTCGAGGCGGACCATCTGGTTCCAGATTGCCGCCGGATCAAGGCCGAGACGCTCGGCGAGGGCTGCCGAAGTGGTCGGACCCACTATTTGTAACCACCCCTGGCACGTTTTGCGGAGAATGTCACCGGAATCGGGCAATTCCACGCCGCTTTTGCACATTTCCACAGCGAATTCCACAGTGGGCCGTAGCGTGCTAAACCATTCAGTCCGTTCGGCTGCGACGTAATATTCCTGTCCGGTGGCACGAGCGAGGGTGGTGCGCCGGTCCCGCTCCAGACGGTCCAGAAAAACAGGCCAGTCACGGGCTTCGGGGCGGTCGAGAGTCGCCACGGGAACCACGACCAGGGTGCAGAGGAGGTCGTGTAGCTCATGCTCGTCGCGAATGTGGGGCCAGATCTCGGAACGCACCTCGGCGATGGCCTGAGGCGAGAGGCGGCCGGCCTCGCCAAGCACGGAATCAGGCAGCACGCCCCGCAACTGCACCGCCCGGGCGCGGCGCTCCTCGAGGCCGGCGTCATCAAGGAAGGCGTACGGGTTGGCATTGATCAGCTCGTGGGCGAAGGCAGAAGGCGTGGTGGTGTCAACAGCGACGCAGCGGATCTGGCCAGAGTGCATGGCCTGGAGAACGGCCTTCAGTCCTTCGAGGTCCATGGCCTCCTGCAGGACATCGCGCATGACCTCCTGCACGAGGGGGTGGTCGGGAATCTGAATGTCACCTTCAATGTTCTCGAAGCAGGCTGCGGCCTGGGGAAACACGCTGGCGAGAAGATCGTCGCTGCGCATGCGCTGAATCTGCGGCGGGACTTTCTTTCCTTTTTGAAACCGCAGCAGTTGCAAACTGCGGCCGGCATCCCAGCGCCAGCGGGTCTTGAAGATGGGTGAAGCGAGCGAGGCCTGCTCCAGGAGCTCGGTTACGGTTTCGGTGGTGAGGAAATGGAAGACATCGCTGAGCGGAAAGCTGTGCTGCTCGGCAAGACAGATGTTCAGGCCGTTGTCGGTGGCGGCCGCCTGCAGCTCAAAATTAAAGCCCCGGCAGAAGCGTTTGCGCAGCGCGAGGCCCCAGGCTTTGTTAATGCGGCCGCCGAAGGGGGCGTGCAGAATCAGCTGCATCCCACCGCCCTCGTCAAAGAACCGTTCTGCAACAATCGTGGTGACAGATGGGACGACGCCGAGCACGGCTCGTCCAGCGACCACATATCCAATGAGCTGTTCCGCGCCGGCATCGTCCAGGCCGCATTCTCCCTTCAGAAAAGCGGCTGCGGCGCCGATGTCCGGCATGGCCTGGCTGATGTAGCCGGGCAGGGCGTTGCGGGTCCGGCGGTCGATCTCCTCGCGCAGCTCCGCGACGAACTCCGAAAGCTCGCGGGTGCGCTGCGGAGCTTCGCCAAACCAGAAAGGCAGCGTAGGCGGCGCGCCGTGAGCGTCTTCTACGAGGACGCGGCCCGCGGTTTCGATGCGCTGAATGCGCCAGCTGGAGTTGCCCAGCTGCACGACGTCGCCGGGCGAGGAGTCCACCGCGAAATGTTCGTCGAGGGTTGCGATCTGCACCCCTTCCGGCTGCAGGATGACGGGGAAGACCGCGGCATCGGGAATAGCCCCGCCGTTGGTGATGGCGGTGGTGCGGGCGCCCCGACGGGCCTGGATGCGGCCCTGCACGCGGTCGCGCAGCAGATAAGCGCCATAGCGCCCGCGGCTGGACTCGATGCCGTCGGTGAGCAGGCCGAGCGCCTGATCGAATGTCTCCCAGGAGAGGTCGCGATACGGCTGCGCGCGGCGGAAGATTTCCCACAGAGTCCGCTCTTCCCAGGGTTCGGCAGAGCAGGCGGCGACGATCTGCTGCAGCAGGACATCGAAGGGCTGCGGTGGAATCTCAAGGCGGTCGAGCGCGCCGGAGCGCATGCCACGAACGAGTGCGGCCTGCTCCATCAGGTCGTCTCGGGTGACGGCGAAGAAGCGCCCTTTGGGGATCGCACCGCGCCAGTGTCCCGCACGCCCGACGCGCTGCATGCCCACAGAGATGGCCCGGGGGGACTGGATCTGGCAGACGAGGTCGACGGTGCCGATGTCGATGCCGAGCTCGAGCGAGGCCGTGGCGATGAGCACGCGAATCTCGCCGTTCTTCAGGCGTCGTTCAGCATCCAGACGCAGCTTGCGGGAGAGGCTGCCGTGGTGGCAGGCGACATTCTCCTTGCCAAGGCGTTCACCGAGGGCGAAGGCGAGGCGCTCGGCCATTTTGCGCGTGTTCACGAAGACGAGGGTCGAGCGGTGTTCGAGGGTCAGCTCCGTAAGCCGGTTGTAGACACTCTCCCAGATGGCCATGGTGGCGACCGAGCCCAGCTCGTCGGTGGGGACCTCGATACCGAGGTCAAGCTGGCGGCGCTGTCCGGCCTGAACAATCTGGACTTCGTCGCCGCGCGTGCCGCCGAGGAACTGCGCCACCAGCTCAATGGGGTTCTGTGTAGCGGACAAGCCAATGCGTAACGGTTTCGGATACGAAAGCAGGCTGGCTCCGGCCAGCAGAGCATTCTCACCGGTGACGAGGGCATCGAGCCGCTCCAGGCTGAGCGCCAGGTGAGAGCCGCGCTTGTCGTCGGCCATGGCGTGGATCTCATCGACGATGACGGTGTGCACGCGGCGCAGGTGCTCGCGGCTCTGCTGCGCGGTCAGCAGGATATAAAGCGACTCCGGCGTAGTAACGAGGATGTGGGGCGGCGTCTTCAGCATCGACCGGCGTTCGGCCGCAGGCGTATCGCCGGTGCGGACGGCCGTGCGAACCGGCGGGCAGAGGAAGCCGCGTTGCAGGGCCAGCTCCTGAATTTCCCGCAATGGCGTCTCGAGGTTCTTCTGGACGTCGTTGGAGAGTGCCTTGAGGGGCGAGACGTAAACGACTTCGGTTGCACAGCCGAGGCGGCCATCGAGCGCTTTGCGGATGAGCCCGTCGATGCAGATAAGGAACGCGGCGAGGGTCTTGCCGGAGCCGGTGGGCGCGGAAATCAGGACCGGCTGCCGTTGCCAAATCACCGGCCAGCCGGCTTCCTGGGGCTCGGTGGGTGTCCCAAAGCGGCGCACGAACCACTCCTGGACGAGGGGATGCGCCCAGGCGAGGCTCTCGGGGATGGGCAGGTCCGGAGGGTTCTCCGGGACTGAGGTCACCGGGGACAACATCTGCCTATTCTACCGCGGATGTTCGATTCTTCTTCGCCCCGTGAGCGAACCCGGAAACGGCTTCCGATTTTCTTTGAATCGCTTGTGCGGCGCGCGTAAACTGCCTCATCCCTCAAGGAGGCAATATGGGCAAGATCAACATCAGCCGCTGGATCCTGGGTGGCGTGGTTGCGGGTATTGGTGTCGATTTCCTGAGCTATCTGATAGACGGCGTGATCCTGGCACCGCGATGGGCTCGGGAGATGGCTCGGCTGGGACGTCCCGAATTCACCGCCAGCCAGTTGGTCTGGTTCAACGTGATCGGCATGGCCCTGGGTCTGCTGGGGGTCTGGGTCTATGTGGCGATCCGGCCTCGCTTCGGCGCGGGGATGCGCACTGCGATTTGCGCTGGAATTGCGGTGTGGGTCGCTTCGGCTCTGCTGCCGAATGCATCGACCATGTGGGTGACAGGCCTGTTCAACAATCACCTCACTCTCTACACGACGGCCGGCGCGCTAATTGAGCTGGTAGTGGGCATAGTGGTCGGCGCGGCGGTATATCGAGAAGAGGGTACGTCCGAGGCTGGTGCGGCGTCGACGCAGCGGCCACAAACGGCGCGGGCCTGAAGCCAACGGCTCTCGATTCACCGGGACCTTGAGCTGGCAAAGGCCAGCTTGTGTCTCCGGCCCGGCAGCGATTCCGCGGCACGACTGAGGTTCTGCTTCGAGGGCCCCGAGATTGGGCGCTGGATGCGGGAGCGCCTCGCGTATACTGCCGCCAAACTTTCGTTTCCAGGAGAGCCCGTGCAACGTTTCCTTGCTTCAGGAGTGGCCTGTCTTGCCCTTGCGACGGCGGCGGCCGCGCAGGAGGTTCCTTCGTTCGTCAATTCTGAACTGCCTTCGCTCGTGAATACCTATAAGGATATCCATGAGCATCCGGAGCTGTCGCATTTCGAAGCGCGCACCTCGGGGATTTTGGCGGCTGCGCTGCGGGAAGCGGGCTATACCGTCACCGAGCGCGTGGGCCGCTATCCCGATGGATCGCAGGCGTACGGCGTGGTGGGCATCCTGAAGAACGGCCCCGGGCCGACGCTGATGATCCGCGCCGACATGGACGCTCTGCCGATCGTGGAACAGACCGGCGTACCTTATGCGAGCCACGTTACGATGAAGGACCTGCAGGGGCAGATGGTGGGTGTGATGCATGCCTGCGGGCACGACGTACACACGACGGTGCTCATTGGGACAGCGCGCGCCATGGTGGCCATGAAATCGCAGTGGCATGGCACGCTCATGCTGGTAGGCCAGCCGTCAGAGGAGACGATTGACGGGGCGAAGGCGATGCTGGCGGATCATCTGTACGAACGCTTCGGGCGTCCGGATCGCATCATCGGCCTGCACGACACGAACGGGCTGCCCGCGGGGACGGTGGGCGTGCGCAGCGGGCCGTCGGCGTCCAGTTCGACATCGATCGACGTGGTCATTCGCGGAATCGGCGGCCATGGTGCGTATCCGCAGGCGGGGCGCGATCCCATTACCCTGGCGGCGCTCTACATTACGCAGATTCAAACGATTGTGAGCCGCGAGGAGGATCCGCAGGATCCGACGGTGGTGACGGTAGGACATATCGAAGGCGGCACCAAGCGGAATATCATTCCCGACCAGGTAAAGCTGGAGCTGACCACGCGTTCGTTCAGCGACCGTAGCCGTGACACGGTCATCCAGGGACTGAAGCAGATGGCCGCCGGCGTCACAGCATCAGCGGGACTGCCTCCGGACAAGGCAGCGACCGTCACGGTGCTGGAGAATGAGTCGACGCCGGTACTCTATAACGACCCTGCGCAGACGGAGCGCGTGAAGGCGACGCTTGTGAAGACGCTGGGGGCGGATAAAGTTTTTGAGGTGCCGCGCGGCATGGCCAGCGAGGATGTGGGGGTGTTCGCGCTGCCCAGCCATGAGATTCCGCTGACCTACTTCATCCTGGGCGCGATGGATCCGGTGAGATTCGCCGCGGCCAAGGCGGAAGGCAAAGAGCTGCCGGGGCCGCATACCAGCCGCTTCGAGCCACTGCCGGAACCCACGCTGCGCACGGGAGTGACTGCGATGAGCAGTGTGGCGATTTCGCTGCTGCAGTGAATTCCGTATTTCCTGGGGGCCCTGTGAAGCTGCATGAGGCATTTACCGCAGAGCTGCAAAGAAGCCACGCTAAGAGTGGCTGGACCTACGTGATCTGGCCGAAGTCCGTTGAGTTCTTTGGAACGCGCGGGCTGGTGAAGGTGCGCGGAACGATCGACGGCGTTCCGTTTCGCAGCTCCTTCATGGCGCTTGGCAATGGACAACACAAGCTGCCGGTGAAGACTGCCATTTTGGAATCGATCGGCAAGGACGCCGGTGACTCGGTCGACGTGGTGCTCGAGGAGCGGCTCGATCAGGCTCCTCGCACCAGGTCCGCCTGAAGGGTCGCGGCATCGGCCCCGCCACAATCCATGGGCAAACGCGGCAGAACACAGGCGCCCGAAGTTCGCCCGTTTCGTTCTTTCCGGCGGATGCGCAGGGTGCTGCATGCCGCCGGCTGAGCCAATTAGCCGGTGCCGGCGGCGTGCTCGCTTAGAGGTTAGCTCTGCGATTCCCCGTAATGAGCCGCACGATCCACGTGAGAATCACTGCGCCCACCACCGCGATAAGGATGCTCATAAGCAGACCATGCTGGCCTACTCCGCCAAGGCCCAGGTGGGCGGAGATGAATCCACCGATCAGCGCGCCGATCAGGCCGACCACCATGTCCATCAGAAAACCGAAGCCGGAGCCCTTCATCAGCTTGCCGGTGAGCCAGCCCGCGATTGCCCCGATGATGATCCAGGCAATGATTCCGTGTCCCATATGCCGATTCCTCTCTTTCGTTTTCGGGGGAGTCCCTTTGGTATCACCTTGCGGATCGAGTGACAAGGGCGTTACTGCAGAGACAATTCCTCCCGCCGGTCACCGCAGGCCCGTGAGCCCGCGCACGGAGTCGAGCAGCTTCTTCGGATCGTAGCCGATGCCATCCTTGAATACGGTTTCCACCTTCTCCACGTCGGCAATGTGTTCCGCGGGATTGCCGTCGACCACCACCAGATCCGCAGCGCGGGCGGGCGCGATGGTGCCGAAGCGGCTGGCCTGGCCCAGCCACTGCGCGCCGTTCTGCGTGGCGATGTGGATGGCCTCTTCCGGAGTGAATCCGGCTTCCACCAGCAGCTCCAGATTGCGCTGGTCGCCAAAGCCCGGCAGGACGCCACCATAGCCCGTGGGATCGCAGCCGGCCATCAGCACGCCGCCCTGCTTCACAAAATCGCGCTCGAACTGCATTTCCATAGTGAACAACCGCGGCCAGACAGAGGATTCGGCGTGTTCGGCAATTTCGGCGCGGGTGGTCGTGTAGCTGCCCCATGCGTCCGGCAGCAGCGCCTCACGGGCACGCATTACTTCACTCATCGGCGGGCGATTCGGTACAAAGCTCTCGAAGACGGCCAAGGTCGAGGTGACCGCGACATGATGCGCAATCAGGTCCCGAATGGTGCCCTGGATTTTCGGACCCTCCACGTCCATCGTCGCCAGCTCGATTTGCGGAGGCCGCTGCCCGGGGCAGACACCCTCCCTTTTCTGCGAGTAAAACTCCGTATCCACGGCGAGGCCGTGTTCGAGGTTATCGATGCCCAGCGAGGCCGCCTCCTGAAAGCCAACGGCGCACAGGTGGCCGGTGATTTTGAGCCCGTGCGCATGGGTGCGATCGATCGCCGCCTTCAGCTCGGCCGGCGTGATGTGCATATAGGCCTTGAAGGAGGTCATGCCCTCCGCTGACCAGTAGTCCACCAGACGCGCTGCGTCGTCGGGCCCGGTGAGTGCGTGGAGCTGCGGGCCGATGGCTGGCGCTCCTTCCAGATAGGGACCGGTGAGAAACAGCTTCGGCCCGGGCATCTGGCCGGCGTCGATGGCTTGCTTAATGGAAATATCGGTGTACGGCTCCAGACTGCCGGCCGTCCGCGCCGCTGTCACGCCCGCAGCCAGATAAAGCCGCGGCGCGCTGTCGGCCATCTCGCCATAGAGAGGCAACAGGCCTGGGCCGCCATCGGGCAGAGGGTAAAAAAGGTGCTCGTGCATGCCAACCAGGCCGGGAAAGACCGTCTTTCCGGTGAGGTCCAGAAGCGTTGCGCCCGGAGGCGGGGGCGGCGCGGCGTATTGCAGGCCGGCAAAAACTATACGCCCGCTCTCGATCACAACCTCCTGGTCGTCGCGAGCCGGCGCACCGGTGCCATCGATCACACGAACGTGCTCGAGAACGAGGATGGGCGCATCGATCTTGACGTAAGGCTTCAGTGCCGCCGGCACGTTTGAGGCTGGCTGGCTTGTCTGCTGGGCTAAACCCGCTCCGGTGAAAAACACGCCCAAAACCGCAATGGCCGCAACACTCCGCATGCTCACTCTCCACACTCACTCTTCGGGCAAGGAATCTTCCACTATCCAGCCGGCGGCGGGGTGCGTCAAGCGAGGACTGCGGAAAGGTCACGGGCTAGCAGCTTCGGCGTTGCCTTGATTGACGACCAGGAGCGGCTTTTCGCCTGCCGCCTGCGCTGGTTACACTCGGGTAAGCCCATGCCGGAACTGCCCGAAGTCGAAACCATCGCGAATGGCGTCCATCGCCGCATTCATGGCGACAGCATCGTCTCAGCCTGGTTCAGCCATTACAAGGAGCCGTTTAAGACGCCGCCTGCCGAGATGGAAACGGCGCTTGCGGGGTTGCGGATCGCGCGCGTGGCTCGAGTGGGCAAGCACATCGTCTTCGATCTGGCCCCCAAAGCGAGCCGGAAGATCGTGACGCAGTGGATTGTGCACCTGGGCATGACGGGGCGGCTGCTGGTCTCGGCGGCCAATGTGCCGATGCCGCCACACACCCATGCGATTCTGCGACTGGCGTCCGGTCGCGAGCTTCGCTTTGTGGATCCACGGCGCTTTGGCCGGCTGGCTCTGCACTCAATGGAGGCTGGAGGGTTCGCAGGTCCCGGGCGGGAGCCGCTTACGATCACGCCGGCCGACTTTGCCGCACTCTTTCGGGGACGGAAGCTCTCCATCAAGGCGGCGCTGCTGAACCAGTCGCTGCTGCATGGGGTAGGGAACATCTATGCGGATGAGAGCCTCTTTCGCGCGGGGATCCGGCCGACGCGCCAGGCTGGGCGGTTGAGCCGGGAGCAACTCGATCGGCTGCACTCCGCTTTGCGCGCGGTGTTGCGGCGGGCCATCCAGGCGGGGGGATCCTCCGTTTCCGACTACGTGGATGCGGACGGAGTAAAGGGCTTTTTTCAGATCGAGCACCGGGTCTACGGTCGAGAGGGGGAGCCGTGCCGGGTCTGCGGAACGCCAATCCGGCGGATTGTGCTGGCGGGACGGGGCACCCACTTCTGTCCTCATTGTCAGAAATGACACCTTCGGGTTATGGATTTGTGGACTGCCAGGGTACCGTTCTACGGGAATCAGAATGACCGGAGCCATGGGAATCCTGTGAAGTGATTGATTCCACTGGTAAGCCTAAACGGTACGAGAATTGCACATATCAGCAACGCCAGCGACGCATACTCCCGGAAACGGGGATGTGCGACAAAAAAAGATTCCGGCCGAAGAGAGCATCATCCTTGAAGATTTTGCCCCGGCCGGAAAAAATACCGTCCCGATCCATGGTTCTTTCGATTTGGATGAAGGGCACTTCAGGGAGGCCAGTGACTGGCCGTCACGCGGAAAAGCCATCCGGGCGCCGGGTGGCTTTTCTGTATAGCCGGGAGACTCCGGGGTAACCCGGTTACATCGGTCCCCAAAGTACCCGCATCAAAATACTTGTCAGGCCTGAACTCCGGGA
>JBAUZR010000724.1:0-5102 GCA_049585375.1 Acidobacteriaceae bacterium | reverse complement strand
GCCGGTGATCAGGACGTGGCCGCTGAGGATCATGCTGGCCTGGCTGCCCTGGAAGCGGAGCTGGGCGCTGGCCGTGGATGTAATGCCCTCGGGGTAACGGATGTGGACATCTTTCGCGTCGGCAGTGAGATCGGCGTAGAGGCCGTGGTGATAGGTGACAAAGCCGCCGACTTTGATAAGGCCGCCGCCGCTGTAGGCGGTGACGTTTTTGAAATCGAGACGATCCTGATCGAAGACCAGCTCGCCGTTCATGCGGCTGAGCCCGTTGACGTAGTCCTCGAGGGCAACGTTGACGTTGGTGAACTTCACCTGACCGGTGAGGTCGGGGTTGGCGGTGGTGCCTTCGGCACTGAGATTGAAGTCGACGTGGCCGGAGGAAAGGATATCGGTATCGAGGGTCTGGGCGAGGGCCATATTGATGGAGCCGCTGGCCCGTCCATGCACTGTGCGGGGATGGGCAAAGACATTGATGGAACCCTGGGTACGGAGGTCGGTGTCCTGGCCGGTGATGTGCAGGGGATCCATAGTGAAGATACCGTTGCGCAGCGTGGCATGGAGCGCACCGTCAGAGTGGATGGGCACGTCTTCAAGGACGACCGAGAACTGGCTGAGGCGGAGATCGCCGCTGAGCTGTTTCGGCTCTTTGAGGGGACCGGAGACGGTGACGACTCCGGCGATGGAAGAGCTGCCGCGAATGCCGGTGACGCTGAAGGTGCGGAGGAGGGGATCGATGTCGAAGCGGGAGATGTCGAGACTGGCGCGGGTGAGGTAATTGCCGGTGAGCTGCGTTTCGCTGTTGAGGTCGAGGGTGGCGGTGTTGAGATGCGCGGCCATGCGCGAGACCAGCGCGTGGTCCTGAGTGTGCGCGTCCAGATCCACGAAGCCGGTAAATTCGCGGGCGAGGCGCAGGTTGCGGAGATGGGCGCTGGCCTGGATTGAAGGATTCTGCAGGGTGCCGCTGCCTGTGGCCTGGAAGGAGACGAAGCCGCTGACGGGGTATTGCGCGTTCTCGAGCTTATGGATGTGGCTGAGCTGGAAGCCGCTGCCCTGGAGGTTGAAAGTGGCCGCCTGGGTCGCGATGTTGTAGCCGGCATTGCCCGTGATGTGGCCCCCGTCGAGAGAGAAGACGAGGTGAGAAGCGGTGAGGGATTTGCCGTGGAAGCCGATGGTGGTGGTAAGGGAGTGATAGGGTTCGTTGTCGATGGCACCGCCGGTGAGGTCGAGCTGGCCGGTGCCGTCGATGTCGCCGATGGTGCCGGTGGCCTGAGCGTGCAGGTTGAGAGTGCCGGAGACGGGGAAGTGTTTGCCCGTCACAGCAATCCACTGGGTGAGATCGGCGTGATCGACCTGGACGTTGGCGCGAAGGGTTGAGGAGTCGGCGAAGAGGTCCTTCGGCGACTCACGGCGGCCGCGGACCTCGCCCGAAAACCGAATGGTGGTCTTGCCCTCCACGAGAGTGGCGGCGCTGACGGAGAGGGAGCCGGCGGAGTAGGCGGCATCGGCGGTGAGGGTATCGAACTGAAGGCCGCTGAGGCCGGGGGCAGCGGCGGGGGCGGCGGAACTCGCGATGTTGAAGTCTGTGGCCTGGAGGTGCCCGCGGAAGTCGGGATATTTCAGATTGCCGGTCAGGGTGCCGCGGAAATCAGCAACGCCGTGAAGCTGGGCGGGGACGGGGCTGCCCTGACCGCCAGCGGCAAGTCCGAAGGCGGCGAGCGCGGGATTGAACTCGGAGAGATCGCGGGTGCTGAGGCTGATATTGAGGGCCGAGGTACGGGTGATGGGGTAGACGCCGAGGGAGCCGGTGATCTGGATTTGCGAGGCGGGTGTGCGGATGTCGAAGGCGTGGATGACGACGGTGCCGGAGGGGTGGATGTATTCAGCGCTGACGACGCCGGTGACCGGCACTTCATTGGGAGTGGGCGGGCGCGGCGGAGCGAGCCGTACGTCGGCGGCGCCGGTGAGATTAGAGATGCTGCCGGTCCAGGCAACATTCGCGGTGCCGGAGGCGGAGGTGTCGAACCCGAGGCGGCGGTAGCCGGGCGGTGCGGAGGTGGCGAGGATGGAGTCCAGACTAAAGCCGGCGAGCTGAGCGTGGATGGCGCCTTTTTCTGGGGCGGCCGGTGGGGCAGGGTGGCCGGGCCGGGCGGGCGCGGGGGCTTCCCAGTTGACGATGCGCATTTCGCCGGTAACCATGCCGCCGGTGGCGAGGCGACCGTGGATGTTGGTGACGTCGATCTGGTCCTGGGTGACACGGGCGACTGCATCGGCGGTGAGGTTGGTGACGTGCACGGTGCCGGTGCGGTAGGCGGCGCCGGAGAGGCGGGCGGTTCCGCTGATGAGGAACTGAGAATTCGCGCCGTGTCCGGTGACGTCGAGCTGGGCGGTGCCGGCTTCGAGACCAGGCAATCCGGTGAGGGCGCGCACTTCGAGGGCGTCGACGGCGCCCTTCATAGTGAACTGCCATGCGGGACTGGAGAAGTTGTTGAGGGCGCCGCTGATGCGGACGACGGTCTTCTGTTTTTGGCCGGAAGGCCCGCTCTGCAGGGTGAGCGAGAGGAGATTCGCGCTGTTGCGGCCAGCGTCGACAGTGGCGTCGAGCACGGAGTGGACGGGGGTGTCGGCTCCGCGCTGGAGGACGATGTCTTCGGCGTGAAGAGCGCCGGTGTAATGGTCGCGGGCGGGAACATAGCTGACCTGAGCGGCGAGGTCGCTGGCGGTGAGGTCGAACGGAATTTTGCGGTCGTTGAGGATGGCGACGCCATTGTTGAGCTGGGTGTGGCCGATGGCGAGGTTGAAGATCTCGTTCTTCGTGTCGCTGCTGGAGGGATGCTTCGGCTTTGGCTGATTGGTGGTGCCATCGGGATAGACGATGAGGTGGACGACGGGATGGTCGGCTTCAAGATAGTTGAGGCCGATCTTCGTACGGAAGAAAGACAGGATCTGGAGGCGGACGAAGAGGCGATCGATGTGGGCGTAGGGAACCTGGCCAGGGGCCTCAAGCCCATGAATGGTGAGGTTGTCGGCTTCAAATTCAAGATGGGTAAGGCGCCAGTCGAAGCGCTGGAGATCGACGCGGCCGCCGGTTGACTTTTCGAGTTCGGCGATGACGGCGCGACGGATGTGTTGCTTAAAGGAAGCTGAATTCGCATACCAGACGAGGCAGGCGATGAGGACGAGAACGGTGTAAAAGGTCCAGCCGAGAACGTGCAGCACAATGCGACCGGTGCGGCGGGATCGCGGGGCGCGCGTGGGCTCGATGCGGCGGAGGCGCGCCTGCTGGTCCTGAGGAGGCTGGGGCGCGGGGTTCATTCGCTGGATCCCGGGTTGGGGGCAGCGAGGCCAAGGTCGGCATTGTAAGCGTCATCGACTATGCGCACGTTGCCCTGATCGCGGAGGCTGCCGAGCCAGTCCTGAAAGAGGCCGCTGACCTGCTGCTGCAGGAGGATTTCCTGGATGCGGGGAGAGACGGTGGCGAGGGGAGGAGCGGACTGATGGTCTTTCTCCAGAACGGGGACGAGGGTGTCGTGGTAATAAGCAGCGATCTGATCCGTGGAGATGCGAATGCCGCTGCGGAAGCGGAGATCGATGAAGTGGAGCATGGCCATGCGCTGGCTCCAGCGCTGCTGCACGAGTTCCGGGGTGAGGTCGTGGGCCTGGAGGAAGGCGTTCCACCCCTGGTCGCTTTCGCAATGGTATCGCGCGCAGGCAGGAATCTCCCGGCGCAGCTGCTCGATGGATTTCCTGACCTCGGGCTCCGGGGTGGTGGTGGTCTGCAGCTGCTGCTGCATCTGTTCGAGGATGAGGGTGCGGTCGATGAGGCGTCGGAGCGCGGCGTCGGGAGTGTTCTGGCCAGGGAGGATCTGCAGAGGCTCGAGGGCGGAAAGGTGCATTTCCTGCTCGACATCGCTTTGCAGCAGGACGTTGATACCGATGATGGCGACGACGTGATCGAGCTCAACGGGATGTTGGGCAGCGGGGGAGGATGGCGGTGGCGGGGGCGCCTGAGGAGAAGGCTGCTGCGCGGAGGCGGCCAGCGCCAGCAGAGCCAGGCCGGCGAGCAGAGCGGGAGTGCGGGTGGCGGTGATCATCAGAAGGCCTGCCCGATGCTGAAGAAGAAGTTGAAATGGCCGGCGCGGCCGACGCAGGGAGGCGCCAGGGAGGAGTCCTCACAGGAATTGGAAGAGGAAGTGGAGGTGGAGCCGTATCCGATGATGACCGGATAGACAGGCGGATTGAGGTTATAGCTGAAGTCGACGCGAATCGGTCCGATGGGGGTGTGGTAGCGGGCGCCGAGGCCGATGGCGTGGGAAAAGTCGTTGAAGTCGCAGGTGCCGGTGGTGTTGGTGCTGGAAGAGCGGGTGACCTGCTGCTGGGCGTCCACAGTCAGATAGGCGGGAGCGGTGCAGGTATAGCTGTGCGGCTGCTTGATGCGGATGGCGCTGGGCCAGATGTCGGAGGAGTTATTGAAAATGTTCCCCATGTCTTCAAAGAGGACAAAGCCGAGGGTTTTGCCAAAGTAAGGGAGCTGGGGATAGGGCAGGCGGAGCTCGGTTTGGTTGACGAAGGCGCCAGCGCCGCCAATGGGGAAGCCGGTGAGCGAGTCGCGGGGGCCGGCGGAGTTGAGCGGGAAGCCGCGAATGGATTCCGGGCCGCCGGCGTAGAGGCGTTCGGGGAGGGGAATGGACTCAAATCTGGCTTCGCCGAAGACGCGCTCCATGCCGAAGCGGGTGTTGCGGGCGAGGATATAGTTTTTTTCTTTGCCGAGAGCGTAGTAGCTGGAGTTGGACCAGTCAACGTGGGCGTAGTTCGCCTGTGAGTTGAGAAAGGCGTTGTCGGTGGCAAAGACCTGGAAGCTGTTGTAGTTACCGGCGCGGGCATCGAGGGGCTCGGGGCGGCGGCTGTCGTGGATCCAGGTGATTTCCGGGCCGCCGACACGGACCGGTTCGGAGAGGAGCGGGATGAGGTCGGGGGAGACCTGGATGGTATTGGGGTCCACCTGCACGCGGCGATAGGAGAGCTGATAGATGAGGGTGTCGACGAGGTTGGGATGCTGCGTGAGGCGGACATCGCCTTCGGCCGTGGAGGAGGCGAAGGTGATGACG
>JBAUZR010000723.1:0-5143 GCA_049585375.1 Acidobacteriaceae bacterium | reverse complement strand
ATGTAGTAGTAGTAATTGAGGAATCCCTGGTCGTAGTAGCCCATGGAGCGCTCACCGGTGGTATCGGTGAAAGCGCCGGAGCAGCTGCCGCTGGCGGCGCAGGATTTGGCGTAGCCTTCGGCATTGTGGACGAAGCCGTCCATATTGATGGGGCGGGTGGTGGTGAAGTCGTAGCGGTTGACATCGCCATAACTGGCCAGCCACGCGGAGCTTTCGTCGTCGATGCAGGTGCTGGTGAATTTGAAGAGGGGATAGGACGTGCCCTCATCGTCCTCGTTGGAGATGGTGGTCAGCTTGTCGTCGATGCCATCGACGTTATAGGTATTGCCGTCGGCGCCGATGTTCCAGCCGTTGGATTGACGGTAGGGATTCAGCATGCCGAAGTAGTTGTCGAAGCTGTGGTTCTCCTGGAGCATGAAGACCACGTGGGAGATCTCATTCTCGTTGCCGGTGGTGACGGTGACGACCACGGTGGCGGTAGCAGGGGCGCCGCCGGTTCCGGTCGCTGTGGCGGTGTAGGTGGTGGTAGCGGTGGGAGTGACCGCCTGGGTGCCGCCGGTGGTCGCGAGCGGATAGGAGCTGCCATCGCTGCCGGTCACGGTGACCTGCGTGGCGTTGGTGGCCACGACGGTGAGAGTGGAACTGGTTCCCGGAGCGACGGTGGTGGGATTCGCCGTGATGGTGACGGTCGGGGGAGTAACGGCGGCGGTCACGGTCACTGTGGCGGTTGCGGTGACGCTGCCTCCGGAGCCGGTGGCTGTCGCAGTATAGGTCGTGGTTGCAGCCGGGGTAACGACCTGCGTGCCGCCGGTGGCCGAGGTGAGCGTGTAGCTGCTGCCATCGGTGCCGGTGATGGTGACCGTGGTCGCATTGGTCGCCGCGACGGTGAGGGTTGAGGAGGCGCCCGCGCCGATGGATGTGGGGCTGGCGGTAATGGTCACCGTCGGGGGCGGGGCGGCGGTCACAGTGACCATCGCCGTCGCAGTGGCGGTCGCGGTTCCACTGATCGCGGCTGCGGTGGCCGTATAGGTGACGGTGGAAGTGGGCGTGACGGATTGCGCGCCGCCGGTAGAGCCGAGAGAATAGCTGCTGCCGTCGCTGCCGGTGATGGTGACCTTACTGGCGTTGGTTGCCGTTGCGGTCAGAGTGGAGCTGGCGCCGGCGGTCACCGAGGTGGGATTGGCAGTGAGGGTGACGGTGGGGGTGGGAGCCGTCTGGTTCCCGGAAGAAGAGCCACAACCGCTCAACAGCACAGGGACTACGAGAGCCGACCCCAGAAGCAAGAGAAGGCGGGTGGGCTGGAGGAAGCGGGTACCTGAGACGGATCGCAAGGTGTTCTCCTTCATGAACTCAGTCGTCATAAAGCGACGGGCACGGCGAGGTGCGAAAGGGGAGACATATCAGCAGCCACCTTCCAGAGATGGACGAGAGGGATAGGCCTCGGAACTCCTGGAACTGCGCTGCGTATCCGTGTGTCTGCCGCCGCGAGCGTCGGTGAAGCCGGCGGGGTAATTCGTTTCCTCAGAGAAGTCGAGCGAGGGGGTAGGGAGGGTTTCTTCGCAGGGTCCGGGGATTCCGTCAGCGGCAGCCCAATCCGGATGGGCGCGGTGGCGCGAACGAAACAGGGACTGCAGCCAGGCGCGGCGACGCATGAGCGCTGGGGAGCCGAGCAATTTCCGGCGGCGGTGCAGCTCGAACCAGCGCAGATAATCGCGAACGACATTGCTCATGGTCATGCGGACGCCGGCCGCGTAGTTGTGCTCCGCCATCTGCCGCTCCAGATCGGGAGACTGGAGGATGGTGATGAGCTGCTGCGCGAGGTCGTTGGCGTCGCCGCGGCGGAAGAAGCTGATGGCCATATCTTCATCGACGGCCATTTCGACAAAGTCGGGAATGTCAGAGGAGACGACGGGGACACCGTACTCGCAGGCCTGGTGAGCCGGGCCGCTGGATCCGGTGGCTGAGTCATAGGGCAGGACGACGATCGAGGTGGTGCGGTAGAGCTCGGGAATTTCTTCTTCGGCGACGTAACCGCGGAACTCGATGGGCAGATCGGGCGGCTGAGCGGCACGAATGGATTCCCAGTAGCCGGCGCGGGTGTGATGGTTGGCGCCGGCCACGATGAGGCGCGCATTGGGGACGGCCTTCACCACGGCGGGGAAGGCCTCCATCAGAGTCTCGAGACGTTTGTAAGTACCCCAGTGGCCAATGGCGAGGATGCGCTTGTCGGGATTGCCGCGCTTGCTGAAGTCGGGCGGAATGGGCTCAGCGGCGAAGGTGCCGTGGGTGCCGAGCAGGACGTTTTTCGCTCCGTATTTCTGCATGAGGGTGCGCTGATAGCCGGGCAGGAGGACGGAGACGGAATTGGCGCGGAGCAGGGCGCGGGTCGCGACCTCAGTACCGAGGCGGTAGAGGCGCTCCTGCTTGACCCCGGCGGCACCAAAGTCGACGTGTTCGAGCACGTGGTGCAGGGTGATGTGGGTGTAGATCCCCATGGCGCGGAGCAGGGCCGGCGTGGAGAGGCCGGCGAGCGCGGCGACCGGATTATCGGGGGTAGCGAAGCTGGAAAAGACGAGATTGAACCAGACCACATCAGGCTTGATGCGGCGGATGGTGTTGAGCAGGCGAACCGGTGTGGCGAGGCTGCCGAAGTTCCAGCAGCGGACGACGTCGAAGCCCGGGAGTTCGGGCTGCTGGGTGACTTTGAGGGGATTGCCGTCTCCGTCGGTGGCGAAGGCGTAGTCGGTCAGCTCGTCGGCAAGGATGGTGAGCTGGATATCGGGATGCTGCTGCAGTTCGCGCGCGATATGAAAGGCATACTCATTCAGCTGGCGTCCGCTGGGAGGGAAGGTCGCTACTAAACAAATTCTCATCGGGTCCGCCTTTAGAAGATGCTGATGCCTATGAAGGGGCGAAACTGCTGGTTCTGCGCACCGGTGAAGTTGTAGAACGTCTCCTGCTGAACTCCGCCGGTGAAACGAATGGGATACTGCAGGAGCACGTCGCCGCTTTCATCGTGGAACTCGCGATGGAAGGGGAGTGCCCAGGAAACGTTGGCGCCTCCTGTGATGTCGTCGTAGATATGGAAGCCGCGGGTGCTGGACCAGGCGGCATTGCCCTGAATCTGCCAGTTGCGGGCGGGGGACCAGTTGATGACGGCCGAGGGAACGAGGGCCTGGGAGATGCCGGAGCGCGGGCTGACAACGCGCCAGGCGCGGAGATCTTCGACAATCCCTTTGATATTGAAGGTTTGGCCGAAGTGACGCTGCAGGCCGATGTAGGAAGAGGTGTAGTAGTCCTCAATGCCGACAGGATTGAAGGTCTGGTCATTCTCGCCCCAGCCGGTAATGAGGGCGGTGCGCGACCAGGGCGCGCCTACCTGGAAATTGAGAGCCGCGGCGAAGGCGTGGGAATTCTCATTGATTTCGGTAAAGGGCCCGCTTTCGTGCAGCACATAACCGTTGGCAGAGATCAGATGAAAGAAAGAACTGGTGGACATATATGTGAATTCGCGGAAGAGGTTCTGGTTCAACTGCCGGGGTTCGAGGGAATCCCGCCGGATGGTTTCCTGAATTCCGCTGTTGAAGGTGATCACGTTGTTGCCCAGATGAAGAACCGGATTGAGCCCGATGTTGAACGAAGAGTCCGTGGTGTCCCGGTTGACGATTGAGTTGGTGCTCGGCACGGAAATCGTGCCGCGTGCGTTGCGCAGCAGATAGAAGCCGGAGACCGTGGGCAAATAATTAAGATGCAGATGGAAGGCGTTGGTCCACTCGGTATCGATGGAGGAGCGGGGCGGGGGCAGCAGGGAAGTGTCGGTAGGCGGAACCGCGAAGAGAGCATCCAGTTTGGAATCCAGCACGTAGACGGGGGTGTCTTCGAAGATGGGCTGGATGATGACGCTGTCCAGCACGCTGAGGCGTGAATTGACGCGGTACCCCTCGTCGCCTCCGGCTTCGAGAAGATTTTGTTCGGCGGTCTGGTCTTCGCCGGCGGCATCGACTGCCTGGGCGAAGGCGGTCAGCGCCTGGGCGTTCTGATGTTCCTGGCGATAGACGCTGGCTTCTGCTAACAGGAACTGATAGTTGGGCTCTTCGTCGGCGGACCGGCGAATTGCATCGAGCTCACCCTGGGCGCGAGCGGTATCTCCAAGAGCCAGATACGTATTGGCCAGGCCGATATGCACAGCGGTATCAGATGCACCGGCTGCCTGGGCGCGTTGGAGGTAAGTTTCCGATAATTGGTAATCATGAAGCCGCCGAAAGACATCGGCGGCCTGGATGAGCTGACCCCCGGTGGGAGGCAGGGTGGTACCCGCCTCGGCCTCCATGAGAGCGAGAGCAATCTGGCGGCTGGCAATGTCGGCATGTCCCTGGCGGGCTTCGAGTTCCGCGACGGCAAGGCGGACTTCGACCCGGTCGGCATCGGGCATGACCAGGGCGCGGCGGAAGCGCAGCATGGCAGCACGCTGGTCACCTAAGTCGGCCAGCGCATCGCCTGTAAACACGTACACGTCACTGTTACTGGAGTGCGGCTTCACCTCATCGCTGGCCTTGATCTCGGTGGGAGGCGTGACCTGTGCGCGTTGTTCGGCCAGTTGCACGAAGCGCAGGGTCTGGTCGCGGTCGCCGAGCTCGGCATAGGAGCGCGCCGTCCAGGCGTAGATGAGCGGATCGGCGGGAGAGAGGCGGCTGGCGATCTGCAGCTCGTCGATGGCTTCGTGGTAATGCCGGAGCGAATAGAGGGTGCTGGCCAGGGCCATGTGCAGTTCGCCGTCGTTGGGAGCGAACCGGAGGGCGGCGCGGTATTCGTTCGCCGAACGGGAGAGCGCCCCTTCCTGGCCGTAAGCGGTGGCGCGAATCAGGTGGACGGCGAGGGAATCGCCGAGATCCACGACGGCCAGGTTCACTTCGCGCAGAGCGGTTTGCGGCTTGTGAAGATCGAGACTGGTGTAGGCCAGGCCCATATGGGCTTCGGCGTTTTTCGGCTCCTGGTGGAGGGCTGTTTCGAAATCATTCTCGGCGGCGCGCGGCTGGTGCAGGTCATGGAGAACGTAGCCGCGGTTCACGTAAGCCGTCGTGGTATTGGGGTCGCGCTCGATGGCTTCGGTAAAGTCGGCTCGCGCTTCGTTGAGATGGTCGTC
>JBAUZR010000722.1:0-6643 GCA_049585375.1 Acidobacteriaceae bacterium | reverse complement strand
GCGCGCGAGCGGGGTCAGTTGGCAGGGCTGACCGACAGCCGCCTGCCAGTATGTTTGTTTCCAGACGGCACGCGGCTCGGCCATGCAACTATCCACCAGGTTTGCGATAAGTTGGGATGGCTGCGGGCGCCTTCCCACTCGGAGTACGATCTGGCCATTCTGGGCGCCGGGCCGGCTGGCCTGAGTGCCGCGGTCTACGGAGCATCGGAGGGTTTGAGGACTCTGGTGATCGAGCGATCGGCGGTCGGTGGGCAGGCGGCGACTAGTTCACGCATCGAGAATTATCTGGGATTTCCCGAAGGTGTCGCGGGCTCGGAACTTGCCTGCCGGGCGCGCGAGCAGGCGCTTCGTTTTGGGGCTGAAATTCTGCTTCTCCAGGAAGGTGTTCGCGCCGATTTTGCGGGCGGCGCAGGCATTGGTTATCTCGCGGACGGAATGCGGTTTGAAATGCGCTCCTCGATCTGCGCCTCCGGCGTGGAGTATCGGCGTCTTAACCTCTGGAATGAAGACCGGCTGCGCGGTGCAGGCGTATATTACGGCGCCGGCGCAAGCGAAGCCGAGTTGTGTGCCCATGAAACGGTCTTTGTCGTGGGCGGTGGCAACTCTGCCGGCCAGGCGGCCCTGCATTTCTGCCTGCGGGCCAGGAGAGTCGTCATGCTGATCCGCGGGGAGGGGTTGAAGGAGACGGTCTCGCAGTATCTGGTCGACCGCATCCTCACAGCGACAAATATCGAAGTGCTCCCCCATACCGAAGTTGTGGAACTACACGGCGACTCCATGCTCGAGGCAATTACGATCAGGAACAATCAGTCAGGCAATGAACGTGTGGTAAATACGCACTGGCTCTTTCTCTGCCTTGGCGGCGTGCCCAACACGGCCTGGGGGGCGCCCTCCCAAATTTTGCGGGATGAGCAGGGGTATCTCGTGACCGGACCTGATCTCAGGCGGTATGGCGTTTCCGCGGAAAACTGGCCGCTCGAGCGGGAGCCGTTCTACCTGGAGACGAACATTCCGGGACTCTTCGCTGCTGGCGACGTACGCCACGGATCGGTGAAGCGCTGTGCGGCAGCGGTAGGCGAGGGAGCGATGGCGGTGACTTTTGCCCATCGATATCTTGCGCACCACTGAAGAAGGGAGGGGATGGATGGCCTCTTGTGTTCATCTCGACCACATTCGAACCGTGACTCCGCGCACTCTCCGCGGATGTGAGGAGTGCCTGAAGCTGGGAGATCCGTGGGTGCACCTGCGCCTGTGCATGGAGTGCGGACATGTAGGGTGTTGCGACTCATCCAGGAACAAGCATGCGAGGAAACACTTCCATGGGTCGGGTCACCCGATCATGCAGTCCTTCGAACCGGGCGAAACCTGGGGATGGTGTTACATCGATCGGGTTGAACTGGAATTCGGGGCTTTCATCATTTAGACGAGTCCGATATACCCGAGCCACGAGGTCTGGCGCCCGCTTTCGAGAAACCTTCGGTATGTCTCATTTCAGGAATCGGCGTCAATTGGCGGAAGGCGGCGCGATTTGCGCGCCAGTTAGTCTTCTGCGAAGGAGGCAGGCGAAACAATGAATTCCGTGATCACCACAATTCCAAAGTTCATGCGTGCGGCGGCAATCGATCGCTTCGGGGGACCTGAGGTGCTGACACTGCACTCACTGCCAGTGCCCGTTCCCGATTCTCAGGAGGTGCTGATTCGCCTGCATACCGCTGGAGTCGGCGGGTGGGATGCGGACATGCGCGGCGGCTGGTGGCCGGAAGGCCAACCGCATTTCCCATTTGTGCCCGGAACCGATGGCGCCGGCACGATCGTGGCAGTGGGGTCTCGCGTGCGTCGGCTGAACGTTGGTGATGAGGTTTACGCGTACAGCTTCAACAATCCTAAGGGTGGTTTTTATGCCGAGTATGTTGTCGTCCAGGCGAGTTATGCAGCGCCAATACCGGAAGGTCTCGACCTGAAACGGGCGGGTGCGATTCCAACGACCGGCCTGACAGCGCTCCAGGGAGTGGACAATGCGTTGCAGCTAAATGCGGGAGAGACGGTCCTCATTCACGGAGCATCGGGCGGAGTGGGAACCCTGGCGGTGCAGTTCGCAAAGCTGCGCGGCGCGCGGGTGCTGGCCACAGCCTCGGGAGAAGACGGCGTAGCACTGGTGCGCCGGCTGGGTGCCGACGCCGCTGTAGAGGGACGGACCGGAGACATTGTTGCTACGGTGCGGCTCTTTACAAGAAATGGGGTCGACGCTGTTCTGGCGCTGGCTGGGGGTAAACAGCTTACCCGCTGTCTGGATGCGCTGCGCAGGGGCGGACGTTTCGCATATCCGAATGGAATCGACCCGGTACCGCGGAAGCGAACCGGTATTGAAATTTGCACCTACGATGCGGTTGCTGGCGTTGACGAATTTCGCCGTCTCGGCAATGCTGTGACACAGGCCAGACTGAAGGTTCCGATAGCTGAGACCTTCAAACTAACCCAAGCGGCAAACGCGCACGAGCGATTAGCGGCAGGACATGTCATTGGGAAGATAGTTTTGAGGATTCATTAGCGCTCAGCAGCGGCGTGGACCAATTTCAGTACTTGTCATCTGCAACGGTCGGCCCGAGAGCTATCGGGCAACCGGCAAATAAGCTCTCCAAAGAGCGCACCTTCGGCTACGACGAATCGCCAATGTATCAGCTCCCCTCCCAGCCAATTGTTTTTTCCGGGAGGTCAAGGCTTATCGTGTGTCCGTAGAGTTTCTTATGGATCGCCCCACCAGCATCAGCTGCACGAGGCGGAGCAACCACAACTCAATTCGATTGCCATGTCAGGAGTGCCATGACTGAAACCGACACACGACCGGCGCTGGAGACACAACGCAGCCATGCCGAAAAGCAAGCTCGGCCGAACCTCGAGAAATGGCGTCAGGCGGCCGAGCACAAAGCCGAGGAGAAGCTGGATGCCGATGCCATGGCCGCTATCAATGAGACGGTGAGGGCCATCGATGCTATCGCCGCTGGCAATGCGAAAGAGGCTCTGCAGATGATCGAACGGGCGACGGGCAAGGTGGACGTTGCGATCGCGCGCAACCCAAAGCTGGCACGCATCCCTGTCCGGACGGAGGCGCTGATCCTTGATGCGGCGCCTGCAGATATGGGTGAAATCCGGCGGCTCGCCGATCTGGCCGAGGCCGCCGTATCGGTGGAGGATTATCCTGGAGCCCGGTCGCTGCTCGATGCGCTGCGCAGCGAAATCCGGATCCGTACATGGTATTTGCCGCTGGTGGATTTCCCGACAGCGTTGCGCGATGCGGCAGCTCTGCTCGACGGGGATCGCGAGGCTGCAGGCAAGGCACTCCTCGCGGCACTGCGCACGCTGATTGCCTCGGATCGAGTGATGCCAATTCCTCTGCTGCTGGCGCAGGAGCCTGTCGAGCACGCGCAGATGCTGACCGCCAAAGACAAGGATGCGGCGCAGGAGGAGCTGGACCGAGCACGCTTCGCATTAAATCGAGCTAAAGCGCTGGGTTACAGGCGACAGGATACGGAGTACGAAACGCTGAAGAGCCAGATAGAAATCCTGAGGAAGCAGTTACGCGGGAGCGGCGATACCGCGTCAAGCTTCCATAAGCTCATACAGAACCTCACCGCCTTTGTGAAACGGCAATCGGAGCGCTCTACACCTTCCCCGAATCAGTCCCCCTCGACGAGCAAGGCCGCTTAGACGCAGAACAATAGTCTCTTCTGCGGCAGCCAGTGTCGTCCCCTGAACGGACGAGAAAGTGGAAGGAGTTTGTTGCCGCAGCGGCGGCGGCTGCGTCGATCCCTTCCACCTCACGCCGCGAACGCCAGTCTGGGCCGCAGCATCGGGAGCGTGAGCCGCGCAACGCCGCTGAACAACAGGCTGACTCCCACGAGCGTTCCCAGAGCCCACAGCGAACTCGACGGCCAGCCCACGAAGATCAGAATCGATAACAATAATGAGATGATTCCATCGATCAGGAACCATGCCGATCCCGGCAGCAGCCGCAGCCAGAAGAAAAATGCAACTTCGAGCACGCCTTCGACCGCGATGTAGCAGGCCAGGACCAGGGTGAGCGCGAAGACGGCGTTGACCGGCAGCAGCAGCATGGTGACACCCGCGATGAAGTAGATGAGCCCAATGAGAATCTGCCAGAGCACGCCGCCGCCTTTTCTTTCAAACCAGGCATAGACCAGGTGTGCGATCCCGCTGACCAGCACCAGACTACCGAAGAAGATGCTACCGACGAGACCGGCGGCAAAGGGAACCCAAATGGCAGCAAAACCGGCGAGCATCAGGATGATGCCCATGAAAATGGACCAGCCGGTTTCTCGCCGGCTGCTCAGCGGAGCGCTGTGAGTCGATGCAAACGTGTTCACCTGGGCCTCCCTCCAGATTCAGCTCAGCAATTCTCAGGCCAGCGGCTTCTCATGATGCGAAATATTGCATTTCACTCGACATGTGGCGGGAAGTGAGAGAACATCTTGTCAACCGCCTTGCGCATCTTCTGGGTGTCCTTCTCTGGCTTATCCGAGAGCGTGTCGCGTGCCACGCCGCGCCATATCAGACTTCTTCCTGCTGTGTCGTACAGATCAACGATCAGCGTGCCCACAGGAACATCTTCCACGTTTGTCGTTGCCCAACCCGTGCCCCAGCCGTGCCACCGCCAACCGCCTCCCAGGCCGTCGTAGAAGGTGGTGTATTCCTTCTGGTGCTTCAGGATCGCGACCGCAGACACGGTTACGTCTCCACCATCGGGCCTCAGTTGCCATCCTTTTGACTGCAGAGCCTGATCGACAGCATCCTTAATACGCGGCTCAAAGAGCGGGTCGGAGCAGTGAAGACGTCCCCACGAGTAGGTGTGATACTGCGAGAAGTGAACGGAATGATCGTAGTCTGTGACTACCTGCTGCGCCCGCGCGGTCAACGATATCACGCCAAGCGCGAGCGCCATCACGAGTCCGGTTTTCTGAAAAAACTTCACAAAGCATCTCCTTCTTTTTATGTGGTTCTCTGCATGGTCCGCCGAGGGCCCAGGGTGGCGTCACGCCGCCTGTTTTTGGGGCTCAGACGGCTTGCTCTGTCCGCTCCCCATCTGGTTTGCCGCAGTCCCCGGTTCGCTTCCCGATTCAATGGCTAAGGGGCGCCGCTCGCTGGCCCGTTCCGGAACGGGAACCGTGACTTCGAGAAGACCGTTGTGGAAACTGGCCTTCGCCTGATCGGCCTGCGCGCCTTCTGGCAATGGAATTGTGCGATAAAAGAGTCCGTACTCACGTTCGGTGCGCCGCACACCGCGACGATTCTCCTCATGCTCGACGCGACGTTCGCCTTGAATGACAATCTCGTTATCGCCGATTTCCACCCGAACTTCTTCGGGCGATAGTCCCGGCAGCTCCGCCTGCACATGCAGCTTGCCGTTGCTCTCGCTCACTTCAACCGCCGGCAACCACCCTGCGTCGCCGCTCCTGAGGCCGAGGTCTCCCGCCGCCCGCTCCAGCTCCCGGGTCATTCTCCGCATCATTCCGAACGGACTGAACCAGAAGAGGTCGAA
This sequence comes from Acidobacteriaceae bacterium, assembly GCA_049585375.1. GTDB lineage: Bacteria > Acidobacteriota > Terriglobia > Terriglobales > Acidobacteriaceae > Palsa-343. Next base: position 1,089 of record JBAUZR010000722.1, on the reverse strand, counting down.
GGGATTCAGCAAAAGCGAGGTGTCGGGGACTCTGAGCCGGCGCGCCAGCGACGCAGTTCCCGAGAACCCCTGCTGCTCTTTCCCCTGTTGCTCATTCGTGGTTGCCAATGCCTTCTCGTTTTGCGCTGCCATGGGATGTCTCCTCAATGCCTGTTGTCGGTTAACACCGGTGACCGATCTTCCACGGTTAACGTTCGCCCCACACCGTCGCCAGTGCGGCAGTTTGAGCGGTCCATGAGCATCGTGCCTGCAACACAGGTGCGGAAACAATTGGTCGTGAGTACGTGAGCGGTCTATCGCCGCGAGCGTGCGCGTCTCTGTGAGGATCAGCGGACTGCGGTCTACGACTTTCCGCCTATGTGCTCCCAGCACAGGCGAGGAGCCCCTCCGTAGGCGCTTCGTGGGCTCCCGGCGATGGTCCATGGCTATGGCAACAGACTCTCCACCTGACGAATTGTCCATCGACTTGCCTGTTTGCCAGGATGCTTACGGAAAGTTGGGAGCGGCAGATCCCCCCGCCGATCCGCAGGATAGGAAATGATGCCATCTGGATTCGCCCATCATGACAAGTCAGCGCATTTCCGCCCGATCGCCCGTTCCGTTTGCTGGTCTGCGTGGCCGTTGGCTTGCGTACGGTATGTGTCGCTGTCGATCGCTCTCCAGCTGGCGACTATGTTTCTCTTACCCGCGGCTCACGCGCAATATGTGGCACCGCCACCCCCGCCGTCGCCGTCGACAGAGCAAGCGCCGCCGCCCCCGCCACCCGGCCCTCTGCTCACCGAGCCGGAGCTGGAACATCTGGTGTCGCGCATTGCACTCTATCCGGACCCGCTGTTGGCCCATGTGCTCACAGCATCGACCTACTGGGACGAAATTCCTGAAGCGGCACAGTGGGCGAATGAGCACAACTACCTCACGGGAAGCGCGCTGGCCGACGCGATTCGCGCCGACAACCTGCCCTGGGACCCTTCTGTGCTTGCCCTGCTCCCGTTCCCTTTTGTCTTGAACATGATGGCTCAGGACATGGCGTGGACCGAGGAACTGGGTAAGGCGGTGCTGAACCAGCGTGCAGATGTGATGGACGCGGTC
>JBAUZR010000721.1:0-11726 GCA_049585375.1 Acidobacteriaceae bacterium | reverse complement strand
GACCATGCCCTTCTCCGCCTGGACCGCCGAACTGTTCAGACCATAGGCGCGCGTCGCCCCCATCAGATCCACCATCTCAGTCAGCGGATTAATGTCCGGGTAGGAGACATAACCACTCTTGTCCGCGTCGGGGTTACCCGGATCGTAGCGGCGCAGAGGATTGCTCGGATCGCTGACCACCGCGGAGACGCGGACTCCGCCGATCGGAGGATCCGTCTGCGCGGAAGCCGAAGACAGACTGGATGCGAACCCATTCGACGGAGCGTCCGAGGAGAAAACCACCTCCTGCCGGCGATACGGGCCGCCGTCCGCGGTACGCGTCGTCTCAGCGTTGGCCATATTGGCCGCCACCACCTCCGCCCGGGTCCGCTCCGCCTGCAGGGCCGAACCGCTGACCTCCATGACCCCAAGAAGATTCACCGTCCGCCTCCTTCACCCGCAGTCATTTTTGGTCCTCGTGAATCGCGTCCAGCACCCGGGTGAATTCGTTCCGCAGCAGTTCCACCCCGGTTCGAAACTGGAGCTGGGACTCGGCCATCTTCAGGCCTTCGCGATCCATCGAAACGTTGTTGCCATCCGGCCGCTCCAGAAGCCCGTCGACCGGCCCGATCCCGGGCGCCGGAACATTGTTGCTTCCCGCCGACTGTTGCTGCAGGGACCGGCTCATTTCCGCCGCAAAATCGAATCCCACCGTTCGATACCCAGGCGTGTCGACATTGGCCATGTTCTGCGCGGTCAGCTTCAGTTCCAGCGACGACAGGTCGAGATAGCGGCCTACTGCATCGGCGACCGGCGTTGTGATCTGCACGCTTCCTCCCGATAAAGATCCGGGACGAGACGCAGCAGCCACTCCTCCGCAGATACCGCGCACGGATTAAAATTTCTTTACTCCAGCGCATCCAGTTCGATCTCCTCAGCATCAATCTGCGGCCGATCCTCGGCAAGAATCCATGCACGCTCCAGCGCGTGCTCCAGCTCCCGCACATTTCCCGGCCAGGAATGACTCCGGAGCCGACCCAGCGCTCGATCGGTCAGGGTCTTGGCCGGACTCTCCGCCGCCAGCTTGCGCAGGAAATGCTCAGTCAGGGCGTCGAGATCCTCCCGATGGGCCTCGAGCGCAGGCGTATGAATCACAAAAACCGCCAGCCGGTAATAGAGGTCGGCCCGAAAGCCTCCTTCAGCCACGAGACGAGCCAGCGGCCGGTGTGTCGCCGCGACGATTCTCACGTCCACCCGCACCGGCTCGTTATCGCCGATCCTCTGCAATTCTCCGGTCTCGAGGAATCGCAGCAGCTTTGCCTGCAGGGGCGGCGGCATCTCGCCGATTTCATCGAGGAAGAGCGTCCCGCCGCGCGCAGCCTCGATTCGTCCGATGCGCCCCTGCACAGCTCCTGTGAAGGCCCCGCGAGCGTGCCCAAAGAGTTCGGCCTCCAGCAACGCCTCCGGGATCGCCGCGCAGTTCAGGGCGACCAGCTTGTTCTTCGCCCGCGGACTGAGACGGTGGAGCGCCTGCGCGACAAGTTCCTTCCCGCTGCCGGTCGGACCTTCGATGAGCACCGTCGTCTTCCGCGGCGCCGCCAGCCGGATACGACGGCTGACCTCGAGCATCACCGGGTGCGATCCGACAAACTCCGGCAGCCGGCTCGGCAGCGGTCCCGGACTTTCCTGATGGCAGGCCCGTTCCGGGTCAACACGAAGCCGCGGCGATCCCTCGTCGACAGACGAATGCGGGCCCGGCTCCGATGTTCCGAAGCTGTGAGGCGCGCCTGCGAAGTGCGGAGCCGAGTTCCAGATCGCTCCATCATCGTTCTGCGCCCGCCGCAGGGCCAGAAGCACCTCGTTACGTCGCGGTCCGCGAGCCGTCGCTCCGGGCGCGTCCGAGGCGTCGGCCAAAATCAGATCCACATTCGGATGCAGGCGCCGGAACTCGGCGATGAACTCCTGAATCTCCAGGTCCGGCAGCCACGAGTCGAGCACGACCGCTTCCGCCGGCGCGCGATCCAGACAGGCCAGTGTCTCCGCTCCTCCCGAAGCTTCGATCACCTGCCAGCGAAGGCCGATCAGGGCATCCCGTACGCGCTGACGAAATGACAGGTCGGCACTGGTGAGAATGGCGGTTCGGGGTGCTTTGGCAAAGGCGGGTCGCACTGTTGCGTTCATGGCGAATCCTTGTATTGCGTTATTTCGCCGGTCAGGCGGTCAGTCCGATGGCGTAACCCTGCCCGCGGACGGTCCGGATCAGCCTGGCGGTCCCGGTAGCTTCTCCCTCAGACTCGATGAGCCCTTCGCGCTGGGGAGACGTGTCGCGCAGCTTGCGGCGCAGGTAGTTCACGTACACATCCACCACGTTGGTCCCGCAATCACGATCGATGTTCCACACTTCCCGGAGCAGCGTGGACCTCGGAACCACCCGCCCTTTGTGCAGAAGGAGAGATTCCAGCAGCGAGAATTCCTTGTTGGTCAGCGCAATGGCTTGCCCGTCCCGGGTCACAGAGCGCTCAACGCGATTCACCTCCAGATCCGCATGGCGCAGAACCAGCCCTGGCGATCGCCGTCTCTGCAGGGCGCGGCACCGCGCCCGCAATTCGGCGAAGGAGAAGGGCTTCAGCATGAAGTCGTCGGCACCGATCTCAAGGCAGCGCAGGCGCACTTCCGGCTCTCGCCTTGCCGTAAGAACGAGAATCGGTAAATCGGCGGTCAGCGAGCGCAGGAACTCGAGCACTTCCACACCGTCCCGCCGGGGAAGGTTCAGGTCCAGAACTGCCATCTCAGGAAGCTCCTGTCGGGCGGCCGCCATCGCCATCTCTCCATCGGTGGCCAGCGTCACGTCATGTCCTTCCTGTTCCAGTCCGCGGGCCAGAAAACTCCCCAGCGATGGGTCGTCGTCCGCAATCAGCATGCGCATACGATCTTTCTCCTGCCCCACCTTCTCGCGATCTCGAACGGATGAACAGATTCCCGATGAGAGAAATCCAGGAGTCCCGCCCAAAGTGGAAGCGGCGCCTGCACCGGTACCAAAAGAGAACCCATCGGTGAAATAAACTTGCCTCGATTCGCTTTTTATTCGCTATAATGCCGCTCATGGCCATCACGCGACGCCAAAAGGAAGTGCTCGACTTCATCTCCGGATTTGTGCAGCGAAACGGCTATTCGCCTTCATTTGAAGAAATAGCCCGGGGGCTGGACCTGCGTTCCCTTGCCACGGTTCACAAGCACATCACCAATCTGCAGAACAAAGGCCTTCTTGCCCGCGCTCACAACCGCAGCCGCTCCCTCGATGTCCTGCCGCCCCGCAACAAGAGCCGCGGCGTCGACCGGCTTCCCCTGGCTGGCCGGATCGCTGCCGGCTATCCGGTCGAGGCCCCGGAGACGGCCGAAAGCATCTCGCTCGGGGACATCATTGGCAACCGCGACGTCTTCGCCCTGCAGGTGCGCGGCGAGTCGATGCGCGACGACCATATCGTCGATGGAGACTATGTTCTCGTCGAACGCACCAGTACCGCCCGGGCAGGCGAGATCGTCGTTGCTCTCGTCAGAGGCGCGGAAACTACTTTGAAGCGCTATTTCCCGGAAGGCCCTCTGGTCCGCCTGCAGCCAGCCAACCCGGAAATGAATCCCGTCTTCGTTCCCGCGTCTCAGGTGGCGATCCAAGGTAGGGTGCTCGGTATGCTACGAAAGTACTGATCCGCACTAAAGGAAAAAGCCCGGCTTCGCGCCGGGCTTCCCTTCAGCGATTCTCTGCCTGCTGCTCAGGAAATCACGCGGCTGATACTGCGCGCGATCGTCTCCTTGGGCACGTAGCCCACGATCTGGTCGGCAACTTTGCCGCCTTTGAAGATCAGCAGCGCTGGAATTCCGCGGATTCCATACCGCATCGGAGTCGCCTGGTTGCGGTCGACATCCATTTTGGCCACCTTCAGCCGCCCGCTGTATTCCGTTGCTACCTCATCCACGATCGGTGCCAAAGCCCGGCAAGGTCCACACCATGTAGCCCAAAAATCCACCAGCACCGGCTGGTCCGACTGCAACACCTCCTGATCAAAGGTGGCGTCGCTTACCTCGGCAATACCCAATGCAGCCATGTTTTGTTCGTCCCCCTGTGCCTTCTGCACGCTCTAGTCTACCTGAACACTATAGATGCGAAAGGCGCCGGAGAGTCGCAGAGCGGGGGAGCGGGCAGAATAGGTACGGCACAAAAATTAAGGCGCCCGGATTCTTATGCAGAATCACGGACGCCGGAGCAGCCCTCCCCCAGAACTGCCCACGAATGCGAAAATAGGGCCTCAGCGCGCCCAAGGCAAGCAATCTTGAGTAATTTTTGGTAATGCTCTCAACGAGTTACGACAGGGATTGAAACTGGATTACCAATGTTGGATTCTGGCCCGGATTAGGTTACCTGTTCCGGAGAGGAATCCGGATCCGCGTTCTCCCACCTCGCCGGCTGGGCTTCGAGGCCACAGAGCAGTAGTTCCGCAGCCTCTCTTCCCTCCAAAGCCCGCGTGACTGCGATCGTTGCCTCTGCAGCCTCTTCCCGGCTGGCCACCAGCAGGACGACCGCGGGGCCGGCGCCGCTCAGGGCGACTCCCAGAATCCCCGCCTGGCCTGCCAAAGGAAGCAGTTGCTCCAGCAGAGGGCAGGCTTCACTGCGATAGGGCTGATGCACCCGGTCCTGCATCGCCACCGTCAGCACGTCCCCTCGCCCCGCCGCAAAGGCTGCCGTCAGCAGGCCAACCCGCTGCAGATTCGCCACTACCTCCGCCCGCCCGTAAGATTCCGGAAGCAAACCGCGAGAGGCCGTGGTCGCCAAAGGGTGGGCAGGCAAGACCAGTACGGCGCACCAATCGGCTGGAGGTGTCATGCAGACCGCCGTCACCTCTTCCTCTTCCAGCGCGCTCACCACGAAGCCGCCCATCCAGCACGCCGCCGCATTGTCCGGGTGGTTCTCGCGACGGCAGGCTTCCGCCAGGATCCGATCCCGATCCCAATCCAACTCTCCGAAATGGGAGGCCATCGCCACAGCGGCGAGACGCACGGCAGCCGAAGAGCCGCAACCCATCCCCAGTGGAATTTCGTTTCGCATTTTCACGCGTAGCGGGACGATCGGCTGTTCCTGCTCCACGAGGACGGCTCGGTAAGTCTCAAGCAGCAGATTGTTTTCGAGCGCGCCGCAGACTTCCGGATTGCGGCCCGTCGCCTCGATCCGAAAAGCCGGCGCTGCCTCAGCCCAAATGTCCAGGTGCAGTTGCAGGGCGAGTGCTACCGCGTCGAACCCGGGTCCCAGGTTGGCTGTGGTTGCCGGAAGGCGAAGATGCAGGCCCCTCACGGCGCCACCCGCTCCAGTTCCCGGAGAACTGCGTCCACCGATGCATCCAGCTCGATCGTGCTCCGGGAGGTCGCAACAATCTCCGCTTCCAGTCCCAGTCGCTCCTTCTCGGTGAGGAGATCGCCACGGTGATAGTGAATCGTGTAGTCCGGATCCTTCAGCGTGTGTCCGGTCAGGAGCAGAATGACCGACGCATCGGCGGTGACTTTCCCCTGTTGCACCAGCTTCTTCAACCCGGCCAGAGTCACAGCGGAAGCCGGCTCGCAGCCGATCCCTTCGGCCCCGATCTCGGCTTTGGCCAGCGCGATCTCCGCCTCGGAAACCTCCTCCACCCATCCGCCAGTCTCCTGGATCACCCGCACTGCCTTGCGCCAGGAAGCGGGATTGCCGATGCGAATGGCGCTCGCTCGGGTGCGGGCCGTAACCGGCTCCATCCGCTCCCCGCCCAACTCTCGCAGCGAGCGGACCAGGGGATTCGCACCCTCCGCCTGAATCACGGAGATGCGCGGAACGCGCGTCGTCAGCCCCAGAGCCTTCATCTCAAGGAAGGCCTTGCCCAGTGCCGAGCTGTTGGCCAGATTGCCTCCGGGCACGATCAGGTGCTCCGGCACCTGCCATTCCAGTTGCTCCGCGATCTCCAGCGCCGGCGTCTTCTGCCCTTCCAGCCGGTAGGGATTGACGGAGTTGAGAAGATAGACGGGCAGACGCTGCACCACCTCCGCCAGCACCCGCACGCAGCCATCGAAATCCGTGCGCAGTTGCAGCGTCAGGGCGCCGTAGTCGATCGCCTGCGAAAGCTTGCCCCAGGCGATCTTGCCTTCAGGCAGCAGCACCAGGCTGCGCATCCCGGCGCGGGCCGCGTACGCCGCCATCGCGGCGGAGGTATTGCCCGTTGACGCGCAGGCCACCCACGTGAATCCCCGCTCGCGCGCTACGGAGAGCGCCGCGGTCATGCCCGCGTCCTTGAATGAGCCAGTTGGATTCATGCCCTGGTGCTTGGCGCGCAGATCCTTCAGCCCCAGGCTCCGGGCGGACTGCGGCAGATCGTACAGAGGCGTATTCCCTTCCCCAAGGGTGACAATGCTCTGCAGGTCATTCAGCACCGGGAGCATTTCCCGGAATCGCCATACGCCGCTGCGATCGATGGGCTCATTGGACAGGCGGCGCTCTTTCCACAACCAGCGAAGGGCGCTCGGGTTCGGTCGCGTGTGCCGTGGCCCGCTCCATCCGGGGTAGATGACCTCGAAGAGCTCGCCGCAGTCGGCGCAGCGAAAGTCGCGGCTAAGAGCATCCGGATCGATGCACCGGGCGCAGCCCACGCAACGCAATTGATGATTCCCATTCATCATGCCGTGATTGATTTCAGGCTACCATCCGGCCGCCGATCGCCGGATCGTCTGTTTCCGACAGGAGGTGCCGCAGATTTCGTATAAAATCGTCCAATGCCGTCGCTCCTGACACCACGGGAGGCTGCGCTGCGCCTCGGAATCTCCTACCCATCCATCAAGCAATGGATCTACCGCGGCAAGTTGAAGGCCATCAAAACGCCGGGCGGCCACTACCGTATCCCGGAAGCCGAACTCGATGCGCTTCTCTACAAGGCGAAGCGGCCCGAGACGCCAAAGCGCCAGATGATGCGCACCGTGAGCGGCCGCAACCAGCTGGTGGGCCGCATCGTCGATCTGAAGATAGAGGGCCTGCTTGCCCAGGTCCGCCTTTCCATCGGCGGCCAGATCATTACGTCGATCATCACCGCCGATGCCGCGCGGGAGATGCGCCTCGCCAAAGGCGAGACCGTGGCCGCTCTCATTAAATCCACCGAGGTGATGGTGCTGCGTGTTTAGCTGGAGACGAAACTTCCTCAGCCTGCTCTGTCTGCTTTCCGTCCACTGGCTGCTGGCACAGCAGCCTGCCCCTCCGCCCACTCCCCTGCGCATCGCCGCGGCTGCCGATCTGCAACCGGTCCTTCCGCCGATCCTCCGTGAATTTGAGCGGCAAACCGGCATTCGTGCCGACGCGTCCTACCAGTCATCGGCCACTCTCGCCACGCAGATCATCAATGGCGCGCCCTTCGATCTCTTCCTTGCCGCCGACATCTCCTTCCCCCAGCGCGTGATCGACGCAGGACGGGCTGAAGAGACCGAACCCATCCCCTATGCAACGGGAACGCTGGTGCTGTGGACGCGCAACGACTCGGGTGTGCCGTCCCTCTCGCCTGAAGTTCTGACCGGCAGCGCCGTCCGGTCCATTGCCATGGCCAGCCCGGAGCACGCCCCCTATGGCCGCGCGGCGCAGGCCACTTTGCAGCACTGGCGCCTTCTGGACGCGGTTCGTCCCAAACTTCGAATCGCCGAGAATATCGCACAGGCCGCGCAGTATGCGGACTCCGGCAATGCCCAGGTGGGGTTCATCTCCCTCACTTCGGCGCTCACGCCCCGCCTGAAAGCCGACGGCCACTTCGTTCGCATTCCGCCCCAGGATCATCCGCCCATTCTGCAGGGGGCGATCGTCGTTCGTAACGCCGCCAATGCCCAGGCCGCGCATCGTTTTCTGAATTTCCTGCGCAGTCCGTCGGTCGCAACCACGCTGGCCGCCGAAGGGCTCGAACCGGCTTCCTGATGGACCTTCAGGCTCTCTGGCTCACGCTGCGGCTGGCCGCTGTCACCGCCCTCGTGCTGATGGCGATCGCCATCCCTGTCGCCTTCTGGATCACCACGACACGCTCCCGATGGCGCCCGCTCGTTGAGGCTCTCACCACCCTGCCCCTGCTTCTGCCGCCAACGGTCCTGGGTTTCTATCTGCTCGTCCTGCTCGGCGACCGTACTTTCATAGGACGCGCTCTCGCCCACTGGCTCGGCCACCCGCTCGCTTTCTCGTTCGCCGGCCTGGTGATCGGCTCTGTCATCTACAGCCTGCCCTTTGCGGTGCAGCCGCTCACTGCCGGATTCCACAGCGTCGATCCTGCCCTGATCGAACAGGCAACGCTTCTTGGAGCGGGGCGATTTCGCCTTCTGATCGAGATCCTGATTCCTCTGTCGATTCGTTCCCTCATGGTCGCCGCCGTTTTGTGCTTCACCCACACCGTGGGGGAATTCGGCGTGGTGCTGATGATCGGCGGCGACATCCCCGGCGCCACCCGCACCCTGTCCATCGCCATTTACGATCAGGTGCAGGATTTCTCCTACGCGGCCGCCAACCGGACCTCCCTTCTCCTGCTGGCGATTTCGCTCGTCGCGCTCATCTGCCTGTATGCGCGGCAGCGCCCTGAGGAGCGGCCCCGTGCTTGACGCCAGGGTGCACCACCGCCTGGGCCACTTCTCGCTGGAAGCAACGTTCTCTCTTCGCAGCCCGTGGACCGTGATCTTCGGTCCGTCCGGAGCAGGCAAAAGTACCCTGCTGCGCATTCTGGCCGGCCTGGTCACCCCCGACTCCGGAAACATCATGCTCGCGGGGCGGCCGTTATTCGACAGCGAAGCTGGAATCGCCATTCCCGCCGGCAGGCGATCGGTGGGATTTGTCACCCAGCAGGCGGCACTCTTCCCGCACCTCACCGCGCGCGATAATGTCGCCTTCGGAATTCGTCGTCTGCCACAGGAGGAACGTTCCCGCCGAATCTCCGAGATGCTGCGACTGTTCGGAGCCGAAGCGCTGGCCGATCGTAAACCGAATCAACTTTCCGGCGGAGAGCGCCAGCGGATCGCGCTGGCTCGCGTCCTTGCTCCCCGTCCCCAACTCCTGCTGCTCGATGAGCCGCTGGCCGCGCTCGACGACCCTTCCGCCGAGGAGATTCTGAACCGGCTTCTTACCCTCGATCTGCAGGTCGTTTATGTGTCGCACGACCTCCCTGAGATCTGGCGGATCCCCGCGGATGTCGTTCTCCTCGAGAGCGGTCAGGTTACCGTGATGGGCCCCCTGCAGCAGGTGCTCGCGCTGCGCCGGGAGCGGCTGCTCCGGAACCTGGGCTCGCCTCCTCAGTAGGCACCCACACGCTCTGCAGGAAAAGGTAACGGTCGCGGTCCTCTGAAGGTCCCGCCTCTGAATGCGCGTCCAGATGCATCACCTGCCAGCCATCTGTTGCATCGTATTGCGGCCACTTCGGGGCGTCACCCCCGTTTGGATCGCCGGTCTTCGCAAAGTCGGTCCAGTAAGTCTCGATCAGATCGCTGAGCTGTCGATCTTCCGGCTGCCAAACCGCCTCGGGACGCGAGTCGAGCGTGCCGAAAACGTATTCGATCTCGTCGGAATGAAATGCCCCCGAACCGGCGGGATGATACTTGTCCGCAGGGGAGGGCCGCTCAAAGTGATAGCGATAGACGGGCTGCCCACCCGTCGCCACCTGCGCCTGCAGCCATTCCCACGTCGAGAAGGTGATGAAACTGTCGCCGGCAAAGTTGATAGCTGAACGCACCGCCTCTGCGTCCGAGTTGTCGGGATACACCTTCAGAAACTGCTCCGCCCTTGGTCCGAAGGTGTTTTGCGCCATCTCGCGGAAGCTCTGCACCGTGGGTGGCTGAGGGTAATTCACGGCGAGCGCGCTGGGCTCGTCTCGATTCCACCCCGCCAACAGCGGCACGTGCGCCTGCTTGCCTTCCTTATAGATCTGCGGAACGCTCTCCGGCAGGAAGTAGCCGTCCACGTCGGGTCCGATCGGCGCCCGCGGGGTGGTCGGCTGCGCGCTCATCTTCGTCATCAGATCCTGTGCGCTCATACTGCGCAGCGCTGTGAGGTCTGACGTCCCAAAGGTCGCCAGCGCCCACGCCGCATCCTTCTTCTCCTGCACGGCCAGCGGCGGAAATGACAGGCCCCGACTGTTGAATGCGGCGCCGCTTTCGCCGATGGCATGCACAAAAAGCCCCTGCGCCAGCGGGGACGCCATCTGCGCGCTGACAGAGAACGACCCGGCTGACTCACCGAAAATCGTCACGTTATTCGGATCGCCGCCGAAGCCGCTGATGTTCCGCTTCACCCACTGGAGCGCCGCTGTCTGATCCATCAGCCCGTAGTTGCCTGCCGCGTGCTCCGACGACTCATCGGCCAGGCCGGGCAACGCGAAAAATCCAAACAGCCCCAGGCGATAGTTCATCGAAACCACCACCACGCCTTTATGAGCAAGATGGGTACCGTCCTGACGCGGCTCCGAAGTGGCTCCCGCCACGAAGCCTCCACCGAAAATCCACACCATCACCGGAAGCTTCGCGTGCTTGTCTTTCGCCGGTGTCCAGACGTTCAGATTGAGACAGTCTTCGCTCTCGCCTGGATCGCGAAAATGCATGTCGTGATAGATGTCCGGCTGCATGCAGCGATCGCCAAACTGCGTCACCTCACGTGCGCCCTTCCACTTCGCCTCCGGTTGAGGAGGCTTCCAGCGCAAAGGTCCAACCGGCGGTGCCGCATAAGGGATGCCCAGAAAAATGCGCACCTGCCCGTCATCGCTGAGCTTGCCCTGCACCTTCCCTTTCTCCGTTTTGATCTGGAGATGATCGGCGGCTCGGCTCGACAGCGGAGCAGCCACAAAGCAAACGACGAAGGCGAAGGACAATGTGCGGGCAACAAGACGCATAAGGGACTCCTTTTGCGGCAGCTTTCACAGCAAAGCTAACAACATATCACCGCAGCTGCCGTTCCGGCCGCAGCAAGTCCGCAGTCGTTTCCCGCCGCCGGATGATTCTCGCGCGTTTCCCTTCCACCAGAACCTCTGCCGGTCGCGGGCGCGAATTGTAGTTCGACGCCAGCGACATCCCGTACGCTCCAGTGTCGAGTATGGCCACCAAATCGCCTGTCTCTACCTTCTCCAGCGGCCGATCCCGCGCAAAAAAATCTCCCGTCTCGCACACCGGACCCACCACGTCGACCACAACTTTCTGCCGTCCGCGCACGACGGGCACGATCTCGTGGAACGCCTGATACAAAGCCGGACGGATCAGATCGTTCATCCCCGCATCGGTAATCACAAACGTCTTGGTGCCGTTTTTCTTCACGTAGAGCACGCGCGCCAGCAGCGCTCCCGCCTGACCCACCAGAAAGCGCCCCGGCTCCAGCAGGAGCTTCAGATCGCCGGCAGTCCGGACCACCGGAACCAGCGCCGCCGCATATTGCGCGACCTTCTCCGCTGGATCAAAAGGCTTGTCTTCGTGATACTCAATCCCCAGACCCCCGCCAATGTCGATGAATTGAATCGCGTGTCCGTCCCGGCGTAAATCGGCAACGAGTTTGGTGACCCGTTCCGCCGCCGAGCCAAAAGGTTCCGCATTTTGGATCTGCGATCCGATGTGCACACTCACACCGGCCGGCTCCAGGAACCTGCCAGCCCTTCGGTAAACACCGCGAGCCTTCCGAATATCAATCCCGAACTTGTGCTCCCGCATTCCCGTGGAGATATACGGATGCGTTTCCGTGAACACAT
>JBAUZR010000720.1:0-6517 GCA_049585375.1 Acidobacteriaceae bacterium | reverse complement strand
CTACGACTTCCACCGTGTGAAGGTGGCACTCTACCGCTGAGTTATGCGCCCCCTAAGGGGTGGGTGGGACTGGATCAGAATAGCAAAAATCCAGCGATTAGCGGTCGGAGGTCAGCGATCAGCGGAGCCCGGCACCCCGCGAGCCCCCTTCCTTGCCCTCGGGGATGACAATCCCGCTCAAAGGTAGAATGATCAGGCACGTATGGCCTTTCGTCCCTCGTCGCCTGAGCCGGAGGATCCGGGAGAAATGAAGGACTTCCGCGATCGGGAGGAAGCCGGGGAGGGCTTCGGGCCGCCGGAAGCGCCGGAGGAGGGCCTGGAGCGCTTTCCCGAGGGTGACTGGGAGACGGAAGCAGGCGAGGGTCCCGACCCGGAGGATCTGGCCGGGGGCGACGATCGGGAGGAGGGCGAAAGCGACGAACTTTCCCCGCAACTCCAGGACCCGAACAGGGTTAGCAGGGATATGGCGACTGCGGCTCTCAATACGGGGGTGTTGCAGGGACGGCCGGCCGATGCTGGCGTCCGAGGGGTTACGGGCCCCGCGGACTGGCGGGCGATGACCGACGCGGAGATCATGCTCCGGGTGCGGGAAGGCGATGACACCGGGTTCAGCTTCCTGATTGAAAAATACCGGAAGCCGATCATCAACTTCATGTACCGCATGGTGCACAATCAGGCGGTGGCCGAGGAGCTGGCGCAGGAGGTTTTCCTGCGGGTGTACCGGTCGCGGCAAACGTATCGGGCGGAAGCCAAGTTCACGACGTGGCTGTACCGGATCGCGACCAACCTGGGCGTGAATCACGCGCGGGATACGAAGTACGAGCGGGCGGCGCAAACGGTGTATCTGGACCAGCCCGATCCGGAGACGGGCACGACGCCGGATGTGGCCGATGACCGGCCGCTGGCCGAAGATGAGCTGGTCAAGGACGAGCGGATGCGGGCCATCCGCAAGCATGTGATGGCGCTGCCGGAGCGGCAGCGGACCGCGGTGCTGATGCATAAGTATCAGGGGCTGGATTACAAGGAGATTGGGGCAGTGCTGAAGCTGAGCGAGTCGGCGACCAAGTCGCTGCTGTTCCGCGCGTATCAGACACTGCGGGAGCGGCTGAAGGAATTTGTCGAGCAGGATTGACGGACGGGAGAATGGCTTTATGATCTGCCGGGAAGTGCAAAAGCGGTTGCCGGACCTGCTGCTGGATCGGGAGCGGGTGCCGGTAGAGGTGCGGGCGCATGTGGCGGACTGCGCCGATTGCGGAAAGGAACTGAAAGAGCTGGAATCCACGATGGCTCTGATGGACGCGTGGATGGCTCCGGAGATTTCTCCGTACTTCGACGGGAAGATGGCGGTGCGTCTGCGCGAGGAACAGGCAGGGGCTCCGGCGGGCTGGCTGGAGCGGCTGCGGGCGCGGCTGCTGTTTGGGAACTCGATGAACCTGCGGCCGCTGGCGGCGGCGGCTCTGGCGCTGGCCGTTGCGGTGGGCGGCGGGATGTATGCAGGGTTCTCAGGGATGGGGCATCCGGCACAGCCAACGCCCGTGCAGGCGGCCTCGCCGGTGATTCAGGATCTGCAGTCGCTGGATGAGAACCAGCAGGTGTTTCAGCAGCTGAGCTCGATGGAGCAGGACACGAGCGATACCAGCGGAACGCCGAGCGGGAACTTGTAGTCGGGAGCTTGTAACTCGAAGTGCAGGGAAAGACGGGCAAGGCTGATGGAGAAACAAAGAACAAGCCGGCCCGGGAACGTTGGCAGTCTGCTTTGGGAAAGTCGGAGTATGACCCACGAAAGGTCAGCCACGAGGCAGGGCGCGCGGCCCGGGCGCAGAGTTGCGTTCGCGCTGGCGGCGGTCGTGTCTCTGGCAATGGCGACCGGACCGGGTGCGTGGGCGCAGCGTCACGCAGGCGGCGGCGGGGCGGCGCCACGGCCGGCTCCTGCGCCGCGCCAACAGATGAAGCCCAGCCCGATGCGGCCGGCACAGCCAAACCGAAATGCGAGTGGGGGAGCGCAGGGCAGCTACGGCGCGCGACCGGGGGCGGTGATGCAGCCGGGGACGAATCCGGGCTTCGGGCGGCGGCCAGGGCAGGAGCATCTGCCGGAGTGGCTGAACGAGCACCAGAACCTCTCCCCGCAGCAGCAGGAGAATCTGCTGCGGCGGGAACCGGGGTTCAATCGCCTGGCGCCGGACCAGCAGCAGCGGGTGTTGAACCGGCTGCGAAACCTGGACGCTCGGCCGCCGGAACAGCGCCAGCGATTTGCGGAACGCAACGAGATGTTCATGCGCCTCTCGCCGGAGCAGCGGCAGGATGTGCGGGCGGCCACCCAGGCGGTGCGGCAGATGCCGGACGACCGCCGGCGGATGGTCGATCGCGCCTTCAACGATCTGCGACAGATTCCCCCGGAACAGCGGCAGGCCATCCTGAACTCGGCCCGCTTCTCGCACACCTTCACCCCGCAGGAGCGGCACGTGCTGGGCAACCTGCTGTCGATTGAGCCGTACGAGCCGAGGTGAGCAGGGGATAGGGATCAGGGATTAAGGGCGCTCCGGTGGAGCGCCTTTTCTGCGAGGGTGACGGTTCGCCCATGAATCGTCGGCTGCCGAAGTGACCAAAGTGAAAATTCTCTCGAGCTGAAACATGGCCCTTTCTGCGACTGCGAAACTGACTTCGGCCCATGGACCGGAAGCAGGCACGGCAAATTGCAGATCGGATCGCGGACGGTCACGCTTATGACAAGCATGTCGCGCGCTGTGACGAATTTCCGGAAATCAAGAGCCGGAAAGAAGGAATCCAATGATTATCGAGGCACAACAACCCGAAGGCATCGCTTTACGCCTCAGCGAGGACGAGATCGATCACTGGAACAGCGCTCTCAACGAGGTCTGCCATGGCTTTCGCGTGGCGAATTTTCAGGCAGCGACAGGGATTCCAGAGAGTCGAGCCATTCGCCTTCTGGAGCGGATTCACGCGCTGGTTCCCGGCCAGCCCGAGGTTTTCGAGCAGGACGAAGTCCTGGCAGTGCGCAACGCGCTGACAACGGTGCTGGCCGAGCTCGATGCGCAGGAATATCACACGCGCATAGGCTTTGCCGTTGAGGATTCGAGACAGATGCGGAACACGCTCGATGCCCTGACCGGACAAATGCGCCTGGTGAAGACCGCGTAGCGCGTCCGCCTACTTGCGGAAGAAGTTCTTCGCCAGAAAGAGCACGTTCGCAGGCCGCTCGGCCAGGCGCCGCATGAAGTAGGGATACCACTGATCGCCGAAGGGAACGTAGACGCGGACGCGGTAGCCTTCCGCGACGAGGGAACGCTGCAGATCGCGGCGAATGCCGTACAACATCTGAAATTCAAAGCTGGCCGGGTCGATCTTCCGCTCACGAGCGAACTGCTTCGTTGCCTCGATCATCGCCGGGTCGTGAGTGGCGATGCCGTGGAAGACGCCGCTGGGCAAAAGCATTTGCATCAGGGTGACGAAGTTGCGGTCAACGTCCGCCTTGTCGGGGAAGGCGAGGTCGGGCGGTTCCTGATACGCACCCTTGCAGAGACGTATGCGAATGCCGTCGGACAAAAGGGACGCGATGTCGCCGGCGCTGCGGCGCAGGTAGGCCTGGATGACGATGCCGACGTGGCCGCGGAACTCCGGCCGGGCATGCAGGCGGCGCACCAGATCGACGGTGGCCTGAGTGTAGGGTGTGCCTTCCATGTCAACGCGAACAAAGGAGCCGGAGGAGGCGGCATGCTGGACCAGGCCGCGAACGATTTCCTCGGCGACATCGGCGCCGAGGTCCATGCCCATTTGGGTCAGCTTCAGGCTGACATTCGCATCTAACCTGGAGGAGGCAATAGCGTCGAGGAGCCAGTGGTAGACCTGAGCCGCCTGTCGCGCCTGGTCGGGGGTAGCCACGTTTTCGCCGAGGCTGTCGAGTGTGACAGCGAGCCCCTGAGCGCCCAGAGCGTTGGCTGCGCTCATTGCGTCTTCAATACGGAAGCCGGCCACAAACCGGGAAGACATGCGGCGGCCGAGCGTGGAGCTTTCGGCGAAGCGGCGGAGGTGGGCGTTCTGAGAAAGGCTGATGAAGGTCGAGCGCAGCAGGGCCATTGGACTCCAAAACGGGACAAACATTTCATTCTTGCATAACGTCGCAGAATGGCGTCCTGAATTTACCGGATTTTTCGGACTGGAGTCACGGGACGATGTGAGAATAAGCACAGCTAACCGACTGGTTACGGCAAGACACGAGATCGATTCAGGCGGATTTCCTCCGGCCGGGCAAACGGTTCGTGCCCCGGAAGGCATCCTAACAAGCCGGCAATCTGTGTATCGGGCCGAAGTGCGGCCTTAACCGAACGACAACAGCGCGCAGAAATCAGTGGAGACTTTTTCTCCACGGGCCTCGGCAGCGCAATCGGGAGATGGTTTTATGGTGAGTCATTGCGCGAACCCTAAATGCGCCAAGCCTCTGCACTATCTACGCGAGGGGCGCATCTTTGTGTTCGACATGCCCGGAACGAGCACGGACAAGGACGGCAAGCGGTCACGGCGGATGGAGCACTTCTGGCTGTGCGGGAGCTGTTCGCAGGCGATGGTCATGGAACAAACCGCTGACGGCGTGAAGGCTGTACCGCGTGTGCGGCGGATCCTCGAGATGGACATGGTAGAGACGCCGCCGGCCATGGCGTCCTGAAAAACAGGGCGCAGGTTACATGCGGCAGGTTCCAGTCAACAGCCGGGTCGAAAGATCCGGCTGTTTTTCATTTTTGCGCACGGTGCGAGGGGTCTCCGTAGAGAATGCCGCGGCCGTGGGTACCAACGTAGACACGTCCGTAGACGCGGGGATCGCCGGTGATTTGCAGGACGAGGCCCCACTGGTGTCCGTTGTCGTTGATGCGAACCCAGGAGCGGGCCGCGTCGTCGGAGCGGAAGACCCCGGGCTGGCCCTGGAGGGTTCCGGTGAGATAGAGCGCGGGGAAGGTATGGCCGGGCGCGGCCTTGCCGAAGCCAAAGGCCTGGATCTGCTGGACGCCGGGCAGGCGGGTGAACACGACGGTCGTGGGCTGAGCGGTGACGGACGCCGCATGCCAGAGGCCGTCGAAGGCGGCGATCCAGAGATCGCCGCTGCGGCCTGGAGTGGCGTAGAGCTGGTCCTGCCCGCCGCGAATGTCGCCGCGAGGCGCGTGATTCGGCGGAGGCGCATCCTGCAGAGTGAACGGCTCGGCCGTGAAGTGCGCGGCGCCGTCGGTGCTCACCATGAGCTTCCGTTCAAACAGCGACAAAGCATAGAAAGTGCGCGGGTCGTGAGGATCGGCGATAACACGCGTGGCCGCCGCCAGTCCCCGGACGCGCGTCCAGGTGGCGCCGCGATCACGGGTGAGGGAGGGCGCTTCATGCTGCGGGGTCCAAACCCAGGCCACGCCGTCGGCGGCAACGGCGATGGTCCCGGCGCTCCTGTTCGGCTGGGGATCGCGAGATGTGGGCTGCCAGGTGTGCCCGGAGTCCAGGCTATAGCTGATGCTGGCGCCAGGCTTGCGCTCGGCGCTGTCGCCGACGCGGACGACGATGTTGGGATGAAGCGCCGCGGAGGCGAGGCCGGTGGTGTTGCCGAAGCGAGGCGGCGCCGACGATCCGGCCAGCGGCGAGCGGTTCAGATCCCAGTGGACGAAGCCACCGTAGTCGCCAATGCCGGATACGAGGTGCGCGCCCTCCGCGGGGCTGTGGAGCGCGAGAGCGACGGTTTCCTCAATCCCCGGAACCATAATCGACCAGTGCGTCGGACGCCCGCTGTCGACCGCGGTCAGGTCGTGCGTTTCCCATCCGCCATAGCCGGTGGTGAAGACGGCGTGATCGGGATTCGTCGGGTCGATGGCGACGTCGAAAAGCCAGTGAATCGGCGTGGGCTTCGCGTAGGGGGCAAGGCTGTAGTCGAAGACGCCACCATGCGTGCCGCCGAAGAGGGGCTTCCAGGTCTTCCCGGCATCCGTTGAACGAAAGATATTTTCGCCGCCGCCGAAGTAGTGATCATAGGTGCTGGCGATCACGGTGCTCGGATGATGCGCATCCACGGCGACTGCGGCATAGCCGAACTCTTTGCCGGAGCCGGGGCGCTCGGGGGTGATGTCCGTCCATGCGCCGGTAGGAGTGTCGAGCTTCCAGACACCTCCGTTCGTCATCCGCGAAGGACCGGGTGCGTTGCCGTAAGCGATATAGAGGGTGCCGTCGGACGCGAGCGCGGCGCGTGTCGGACGATACTGCGTTGGCGCTCCAGGTACCGGCTTCCAGGTGGCCCCGGCGTCGGTGGAGACGAAGAGATTCGCCCGGTTCACCAGCGACACACCAGCGTAGATCGTTCGCGTGTCTGACGGGGTGTGCCGCACGTCGGACGAGGCCGGGTCAGGCGCAAACTGGACGAACACGATGCCGTCGCCAGGCGTTTGCGAGGGGGCCGCCCTTGTGGGTTCGGTGATATCAGGGAAACTGGCGACCCGGTTCCACGTGACGCCGCGGTCGGTGGAGCGCCAGAGGC
>JBAUZR010000719.1:0-5823 GCA_049585375.1 Acidobacteriaceae bacterium | reverse complement strand
CGATATCCCCCCATTTTCTCCCGGAACAACAAAAGGAGGAGCAGGATGAGTTTTGCAGAAAACTCCACGGTGGTTGTGGTCCACGGGGCGTGGGCTGACGGATCGAGCTGGCAGGCGGTGGTGGGGCCGCTTGAGCAACAGGGCCTGAACGTGATTGCCGCGCCGATTCCCCTCACATCGCTGAGCGACGACGCGGCCGCACTGCGGCGAACGATCACACGAACGCGGGGACCGGTGATCGTCGCGGGCCACGCCTACGCGGGTGCAGTCATTGCCACGGCGCACGAAGAGGGTGTGAAGGCGCTGGTCTATGTCGCCGCCCTGGCGCCGGATGAGGGAGAGACCGTTGCTCAGGTTTTCTACCGGGATGAGCCTCATGCCAAGGCGCCGCAGCTGGCTCCGGACGCCGACGGGTTTATCTGGATGCCGGATGAAGGCTTCGCCAACGCCTTTGCTCAGAACGCTTCCGATGAGCAGATTGCCCTGTGCAGGGCGGTGCAGAGGCCGATTTCCGTGAAGAGCATTCAGGAACCTGCTCCCGCACCGTCATGGAAGAAGAAGCCGACGTGGTATCTGCTCGCGGAACAGGACCGGATGATCAATCCGAAAACGCAGCGGTTCATGGCCGATCGCATGCAGGCGCGTGTACGGTCGTTCCCGGTCGACCACACGCCGCTGCTCACCGCGCCGGACAAGGTTATCGAGGTGATCTTGGAAGCGGCGCACGCGACCCTTCAGTAAGGGGCCTGTGAAATGCAGGAGCGTTCACACGCGGGGAGCGAATATGAAGGACGCCGTTGCTATTGTGACCGGGGCCAGCCAGGGAATCGGGCGCGCCACCGCACTCCGTTTGGCCCGCGACTTTGCTGCAGTGGTTCTGGCGGCGCGCAACGCGAAGAAACTGGAAGAAGTTGCCGCCGCAATAAAACAGAACGGTACTGAGGCGCTCCCTCTGGCGCTGGATCTGAGCCAGACTGAGGCGCCGACAACGTTGGTCGAGACGACGCTCGCGCGCTTTGGGCGCATCGACGCGCTGCTGAATATCGCAGGCGCCGTTCCGCAGATCGATCTCTTCGAGATGACCGATGAGCAGTGGAACGCCGGCATGGAGCTGAAGCTGCATGGGGCGCGCCGTCTGACCATTCGGGCATGGGACGCGCTGAAACGTGCTCATGGGTCGGTGGTCTTTATGTCGGGGAGCGCCTCGCTGGATCCAAAGCCGGCGTTCGCAGCAGTCGCCGCAACCAACGCCGCCATCACCGCGCTGGCGAAGGCGTTTGCGGAGCAGGGGATCAGAGATAGCGTCCAGGTGAACAGCATTGTGCCCGGCCCGGTGATGACCGGGCGCCGCCGCTCTTTCCTTGAAAAGTGGGCTCCGGCGCACGATATGAGCGTCGAAGAAGCGATGCAGAAGTTTCCCGAGGAAGCCGGCATCGGCCGCTACGGGCAACCGGAGGAGATTGCCGAACTCCTCGGCTTCATGGTCTCTCCCGCCGCAAAGTGGATGACCGGAGCCTCCCTGCGCATGGACGGCGGAGAAATCAAGGGCATTTAGATTGAGCCGCTGCTGCTCCGATCGGGATGACCCGGGATCGCCTTCACGCTGCCGCGATGGCTTTCAGATACGGCGCGGTGCGGCTGCTTTTGGATTCGGCGACCGTCTTCGGCGTGCCCGCGGCGACAATAGTGCCCCCTTCTTCGCCCGCTCCGGGACCGATGTCGATGACCCAGTCGCTGGCGGCGATGATGTCGAGGTCGTGCTCCACCACAATCACCGTGTTGCCGAGATCGACGAGGCGGTTGAGCTGGGCCAGGAGACGCTCGACGTCGGAGGGGTGCAGGCCGGAGGTGGGCTCGTCGAGGACGTAAAGGGTGTCGCCCTTTTGCGGGCGCTGCAGCTCGGTGGCGAGCTTGATGCGCTGGGCTTCTCCGCCGCTGAGCTCGGTCGCAGGCTGGCCAAGGCGGAGATAGCCGAGGCCGACTTCGCCGAGAACGGAGAGGGCGCGGCGGACGGAGGCTTCGTCGGCGAAGAACTCGATGGCGTCGTCGACGGTGAGACGGAGGACTTCAGCGATGTTCTTGTCGCGGTACTTCACTTCGAGGGTCTTCGGGTTGAAGCGCGCGCCGTGGCAGGCGGGGCAGGGCGAGTAGACGCTGGGCAGGAAGAGCAATTCGACGCAGACGAAGCCTTCGCCTGAGCAGGTGGGGCAGCGGCCTTTGGCGACGTTGAAGGAGAAGCGGCCCGCGTCGTAGCGGCGGTCGCGCGCCATTTTGGTGGCGGCAAAGAGGCGGCGGACGTGATCGAAGAGGCCGGTGTAGGTGGCCATGTTGGAGCGGGGCGTGCGTCCGATGGGTTTTTGATCGACCTGGACGAGGCGGCGGAGGGATTCCATGCCGCCGACGATGGAGCCTCCCAGGGTGACCGGGGCGTCGGCGGTGAGGGGATCTTCGTCGGCGTCGTCGTCGGTGAGCTTCTGGCCGAGGTGTTCCGCGGCGAGCTCGACGAGGACCTGGCTGACGAGGGTGGACTTGCCGGAGCCGGAGACGCCGGTGACCGCGGTGAGAACGCCGAGGGGAAAACGCGCGTCGAGGTTGTGGAGATTATTGCGGGTGACGCCGGCGAGGCGGAGCCATCCGGACGGGGTGCGCGGAGTGTGCAGCGCGGGCTTGCGCGCGTCGAGGTAGAGACGCGTTTTTGAGGCGGAGATCTGGTGGAGTCCAGCGGGCGGCCCACTGTAGAGGATCTCGCCGCCCTTTTCTCCGGCGCCAGGGCCGACGTCGACGATCCAGTCGGCGCTGCGGATGACGTCGATTTCGTGCTCGATTACGAAAAGGGAGTTGCCGACGCGCTTAAGGGCGTCGAGGGCGTGGAGCAGGGTTTCGGTGTCGGAGGGATGCAGGCCGGCGGAGGGTTCATCGAGGACGTAGACGACGCCGAATAGGTTGGAGTGCATCTGCGTGGCGAGGCGCAGACGCTGCAGCTCGCCGGGCGAGAGTGTGGGCGTGCTGCGCTCGAGGGCGAGATAGCCGAGGCCGAGGAGCAGGAGCGCGTCGAGGCGAGCGACGATGTCCTGGGTGATGCGCAGGGCGACGGCGGCTCGTTCGGGCGCGGCGCGGAGGGGCGAGGTCTTCGGCTGCGCAAAGGGCGCGAGGAGGCGATGGACCTGCTGGAGCGGTAGCGCGCCGAGGGCGCCGATATCCAGGCCGGCAAATTTCACTTCGAGGGCGTCGGCACGGAGGCGCTTGCCGTGGCAGACGGGGCACTCGGTCGAGAGCATGTAGGCCGAGACGCGGCGCTTCATCATGGCGCTTTGCGTTTTGGAGAAGGTCTCCAGGACGTAGCGGCGCGCGCTGGTGAAGGTGCCCATGTAGCTGGGCTCCGTTTTTTGGCGAAGGGCGCGGCGGGTCTCGGCGGGCGTGAAGCCGGCGTAGACGGGGACGGTGGGCTGGTCCTCGGTGAAGAGGATCCAGTTGCGATCCTTTTTAGGTAGCTCGCGCCAGGGGCGATCGACGTCATAGCCGAGAGTGACAAGGATGTCGCGCTGATTTTGCCCCTGCCAGGCGGTGGGCCACGCAGCGATGGCGCGCTCCCGGATAGTGAGCGAAGGATCGGGGACCATCGATTGCTCGGTGACTTCGTAAATGCGACCGAGACCGTGACATTTAGGGCAAGCACCTTCGGGGCGATTGGGAGAGAAGTTTTCCGCGTAGAGCATGGGCGCGCCACGGGGATAATCACCAGCGCGCGAGTAGAGCATGCGGAGGAGATTGGAGAGAGTGGTCACGCTGCCGACCGAGGAGCGGGTGGTGGGCGATCCGCGCTGCTGCTGCAAGGCGACGGCAGGGGGAAGGCCGTCGATGGAGTCGACTTCGGGGACGCTAAGCTGATGGAAGAGACGGCGGGCATAGGGCGAGACGGATTCCAGATAGCGGCGCTGCGCCTCGGCGTACAGAGTTCCAAAGGCGAGCGAGGATTTGCCGGAGCCGGAGACGCCGGTGAAGACGACGAGGGCGTCGCGGGGAATGTCGACGTCGATGTTTTTCAGGTTGTGCTCGCGCGCGCCGCGGACGCGAACATTGCCGGTCGGCGCGAAGCCCTTCGGATCGCGGAGGCGGCCGGGTTCGTCGAGGTGCGCGAGGTCCATGCGAGCTTTTGGATGCGTGCTCTTCAGTTCTGAGCGTATTTGGCGCGGATATGGACGGTGCGCTGGAGTTCGTCTTCGGCCTGGAGGATTTTCAGGCGGAGGTCGGGGTCGGGGTGCTGTGTTTTCAGATAGTTCTCGACGGTGTCGAGGGAGGTTGGGGACTGCTGGTTGTCGAGGAAGGCGTCGAGCCAGGCGACCAGGAAGAAAATCTTTCGCTCGCGCTTGATCTGCGGCAGAGCGGCGAGGGCCGGGTCGATGTAGGGCGCGGTGAGGGAAGACTGGTTCCAGTAGTTGAAGGTGCCGAGCGAGGACTGGATCCAGTCTTCGCTGCGATCGGGGTTGTGCAGATATTCGTTGAAGTAGTGCTGTTTGGTGGCGGCGTCGGGGCGAGCAGCTTGCGCCACCCAGGCGTATTTGAGGCCGTCGCCGGAGGGGTCGCGATTCTGCTCGGCGGCGAAGATGGCGTTGGCGTCGGGGTCGTTGTAGGCGATGAGGGCGGTGACGAGGGACCAGCGGTCCTGCTGGCGGAGGTTGACGCCGGGGATAGTGCGGGCTCCGGCGAGGAGGTCCTTGAGCACGGCGCGGCCTGCGGGGCCGGTCGAGAGTCCGGCGAGGGAGCGAAACCAGACGATGCGGAGGTCATGATCCGGCTCGTTCATGGAGCGATCGGCGGCGAGCGCGGCGGCGCGGGGGAGCAACTCCCGTTGGGCGGCGGTCGAGATATACCGGTGCAGAGAGGTTTCGGTGTGGGCGAGGAGCGAGGCAGCGAGCGACTCGTCGTGCTCAGCGGGAAGAGCGGCGAGAGCGCTGCGAGTGTAGAGAGCGGGGTCCAGGTCCGTGAGGCGGACCGAATCCCAGAGCGACCCCCACAATAAGGTGCGTCGAAATAGGTCGGACGCGGCCGGACCGTGGTCAGCGAGTTGCGGCAGGACCACGGCACGGGATTTTGCGTCGAGGGGAAAGAGGCCGTAGGCGTGGTCGTCGTGATTGGAGAAAACGTACGAGGGACAGCTGGGAGCGGGAGCCGGGAGCGGAACGACGGCAGATTGGGTGCTCAACTCCGCGCGAACGGTGCGAACGGAACCGTCGGGATAACCGAGGGCGATCTGCGTCGCGATGGGCCAGACGTCGTTGCCGCCTAAGACCGGCGTCTGCGTGAGGCGAAGCGAAGCCAGGTGGCCATCGGAACAAGTCCACGCCGTGTCCACGCGAGGCATGCCGCGGTGGCGAATCCACATGTCAGACCAGGCGGCGAGGTTCCGGCCGGAGGCAGACTGGAATGCGTCGATGAGGTCCTGCCAGGTAGCGTTGCCGTATTTGTGGCCCGCAAGGTAGAGCTGCAGGCCATGGCGAAAGGCGGGCTCGCCGAGGATGTAGTTCAGCTGGCGAAGAACCGCAGGTGCTTTGGAGTAGACGATGGCGCCGTAGGCGGATTTGGCGTCGTCGAGGTTGGGGATGTCCTGATAGATGGGCGTGGTGCCCTGGGTTTCGTCGATGGCGTAGGCGGCGGGCTTGATCGATAGATAGAAGTGCTGCCAGATGTTGTCATTGGGGCGCAGGTCGGCGAGGGCGTGGTAGGCCATGTACTGCGCGAAGCCCTCCTTGAGCCAGAGATCGTCGAACCAGCGCATGGTGGTGAAGTCGCCGAACCACTGGTGGGTGAGCTCGTGGAGGACGA
>JBAUZR010000718.1:0-4048 GCA_049585375.1 Acidobacteriaceae bacterium | reverse complement strand
TCTCAAGATCGTTTCCGATCAGGACCACGTCGGCACTTTCACGAGCGACATCCGTTCCACTGCCCATCGCGATCCCGACCGTGGCTTCGCTCAGTGCCGGTGCATCGTTGATGCCGTCGCCCAGCATAGCTACTACCCGACCCCGTTTTGCTTGACTGGCAACCTCGATGGCTTTCTGTTCCGGAAGGAGGTCGGAATGAAAATGAAAGATCCCCATCTGATCCGCAACCTCCTCAGCAGCGGCCCGTGAATCGCCGGTCAAAAGAATCACGCGAATCTTCATGGCTTCGAGCGCTTTGACCGCCGCCGCCGCGCTCGCGCGGATCCGGTCCTCAATCGAAATGGAGCCGTAGAAGCGATCTCCGGCTGCCACCAGTACCGACATCCCGCGAGATTTCGCGTCTTCAGCAGGAACCTCAATTCCGAGGGAGAGGAGGTGGGCGCGATTGCCCACTGCGACGCGCTGGTCCCGCACCTGAGCTACGATGCCGCGGCCAATCTCGTAACGAAAATCGTCGGCCTGAGAGACCGGTATGTTTTTTTCCGCGGCATAGCGAACGATGGCGCGGCCCAGCGGATGCTCCGAGCCGTGTTCGGCGCTTGCGGCCGTCTGGAGGAGAAGTTCCTCAGAGATCCCGGGCTCCGGCCGGACCTGTGCCACGGAGGGCACGCCAAAGGTAACGGTTCCCGTCTTGTCAAGGAAGACCGTATGCAGGCGGCCAAGAGCTTCGAGGTAGATCCCGCCCTTGATGATGGCGCCCTGCCGCGCCGCCCTTCCGATTGCTCCCAATACGGCCAGCGGAGTGCCGGCGGCGATCCCGCACGCGCCGGCAACAATGATGACGGAGATCGTGGATTGGATGTTATGTGTGAGGAGAAATGTGAGCAGGGCCGCGCCCAGGGCGAAGTAAACAAGGTATCCAGCCAGTTTGTCGGCAGTCTTTTGAATCGGCGCCCGCGAGTGCTCTGCACGTTCCACTGCCTCGATGATCTTGCCGAAAGCCGTATCTCTTCCCAGTCGGTCGGTGCGGACCTGCAGCACACCTGCCTGATTGATCGTGCCGGCATAAACCATGCTGCCCGCCGCCTTCTCGCTGGGCATCGGTTCGCCCGTAATCGCCGCCTGCTCCACGAACGAATGGCCGCTGACCACTTCGCCATCGACCGGGATCCGGCTGCCTGGCCGGATGAGGACGATCTCGCCCGGCAGGATCTTCTGCGTCGGCACGTCCACGGTCTGGCCATCCCGAATCACACTGGCCGTTTGCGGGAGGAAGTCGAGCATATTCTGAATCGCCCGCCGGCCCCGGCCCACCGTTAGTCCTTCAAGGATTTCGGCGGCAAGGACAAAGGCGGTGATGACCAGAGCCGTAAAGAACTGGCCGATGGCTAGTGCAGCCACCAGCGCAATCGTCATGGACAGTTCCATCGTCATGCGGCGCTCGATGATGTTCTCCAGCGCTTCTTTGAAGATGGGATATCCGCCGATGAGTGCGGCCGTCAGACCGATCACGCTGACCCCGTGAAACGGCTCCCACAGGTGAAACCAGACGGCAGCCGCCGCAAGCGCCACGAAAACTACACGCAGCACCTCTGCGCGTTCAATGCCGTGTTCATGCCCGTGTTGATCCTCGACCTCACCAGGCGGCGGCACCGTGGAGTGAGAATGCTTTTCGCTCATCGGCGCCTCGTCGTGGACTGCGGGTGTCCCATCCTGTGCTGTCAACGTCATAACCTCGCCGTCAGTTCAAATATCTCCTGACCACTGCCATCAGTTCGTCTGCCGCCTCCACCTGCGAGGGAAGCGTCCTTTGCCCCGGAACGAGAACGTGGAATTTCAAATGCCCCTCGATTAACTCCGCCATCAGACCGTTGAGCGCCCCTCGGCACGAAGCCACCAGCTGAAGGATCTCCTCGCATTCGCCCTCCTCGTCGAGCAATCGCTCAATCGCGTCGACCTGGCCTTTGATACGCCGAACACGGGCAAGCATCTTGCTCTTGTTTTTTATGGTGTGGGACAATGTTCATTCTCCTGTAAATAGTATACCCATCTATACTATCTACATTATCGTGGAGGAAGAAAACTAATGCTGGAAACCAAGCGGCAGGTGATCTCGCTAAGCGGCTGCCGAACACAAAACTGGTATGAGGGTAAGGGGTCCATACCCTAATTCATTGTTGCTCATCGGGCACCTGTCGCCCGCGCTGTCCTCGCGTCGCATGGCCGATCCCTCTGGTGGAATCGAAGTAGTCGAGAAGCGCTTTTCCGCTGATCACGCCGGTATCCGTTTTTATGCGAGCCACCAGGCGCGTTGGACTTCAGTCTCGCCACCTTATTTAGCATCCGCCCCCAAACCCTCAATGGCTCAACAGAAGCCGACTTGCACTAAGACTTATCAATACTGATCTTCCAGGCGTGCCTTAGCGGCCGCCTGCGCGCCGGCGTAGGTGATGGACAGGATCGCTCAAGGTCCGGAAGACGTGAAAAAATCGGTCAGGACTGCAAATGAAATCCATAAACCTGGATGACCTACAGCATTTGTATATGCGCATGCTTTGGGGGCACCCACTGGCTTCGCGCCGGGAGGACTGACGAGATGCGGAAGGGGTTTACGAGAACACCACAAGGGGACGATCCCGCGACGCGAGGCAGGAACTACATCACGCCGGGCGGCCTGCAGCGCCTCAAAGATGAGCACCTGTTTCTGCGCACCAGAGACCGCCCGGCCGTGGTGGAGGTAGTGGCGTGGGCTGCCAGCAACGGCGATCGCAGTGAAAACGCCGATTATCAGTACGGCAAGCGGCGGCTGCGGCAGATCGACGGTCGGATTCGCTTTCTCACGAAGCGAATTGATGCCGCAGAAGTGGTGGACCCGGAAGCTCCGAGGACGGGGCAGGCGAGAACGAGGGCATACTTCGGTGCGACCGTGCGCTATGCCAATGCGGCTGGAGCGGAGCGGATGGTCAGCATCGTAGGCACCGACGAAGTCGATCTCAGCCGCAACCACATCAGTTGGGTGTCACCTCTGGGACGTGCATTGATGAGGTCAGCAGCGGGTGACAGCGTAATTCTCGATGCGCCAAGCAGGACGGAACACCTGACGGTGCTGGAAGTGCGCTACCAGCGCATTTCGGTGGAACCGTTCCGCGAACCACCTGGATCTGAAGAACCGGCAAAGGGACGGTCTCGCCGACGTTCACAGGATGAAGAAGAGTCGAAACAGAAAATTGGTGAACGGCGACGACTGCAATAAAGCGCTATCGGTTTTTGGCAAGCGACGGGAGATGAGTTGAGTCGTCAAGAGAAGTGTTCCCCTCGCGTTTCAGTTTGAGAGAGTCGATCGCAATTTGGCAGGTCCTGGAGTCCGGCTTGCAGGACCTGATGCCTTGTTTCGCTTACAGCGAAGGAACTCCGAGCTTTTTCAGACGCAGCGAGCCTCCTGCCGTTTAGGGCGTTGGACGGGGTTTAGAGGGGCATCTGCATGAAGAGGTTGGCGCGTGTGTAGGGATACCAGGATTGCCAATTGCCGCCTGGACCCGTATTGGTCCGAGCGTCGGGAAACCGTCACCGGAGGGATTAGCATGGCAGGACGAGGCAGAACACCTGACGATGAACGTGAAGATCGAGACACCTATTTCAAAGCTCTCGTGGGATTGATGGCTAACCCGGATGCCATTGATTCAGCGGTTGCCCGCGTGCGGAGGGCTGCGGTCCGTTATTCGGATGACGAGCTCATGCGGTTTGCCCAGTTGATCATCATGAGTGAGCCCTTACCGGGTGAATGGCTTGAGGGACGGCTTGAGCGCCTTCGAGGGCGCGAGGATGCACTGAAGGAAATTGCGCTTTCAATCGACACCTCCTGGATGGGTACGGAAGAGGAAGAGGAGGTATTCCTGGACGAACTCCGCATTGGGATCATCCGAGCCTATCCGAATCCAGATCGCGTGGGCTGCCCAGGTGAGTCTGCATTGCGCAGAGCGGTGTTCGGAGGACTCAAGAACAATACGGACCTTGACGCCGTCACCGAACACGCACACAAGTGCGGTC
>JBAUZR010000717.1:0-7580 GCA_049585375.1 Acidobacteriaceae bacterium | reverse complement strand
ATCTTCTTCCCCAGATATTCCGGTGTTCGCCCCACCATCAGGCCGGCGATAAATACCGACAGCACAACAAAGATCAGCATCCCGTACAGGCCCGAGCCAACGCCGCCGAAGATAATCTCGCCCAGTTCGATATTCAGCAGCGGGATCATCCCTCCCAGCGGCATGAACGAGTCATGCCAGGAGTTAATGGCGCCGCAACTCGCATCCGTGGTGATCGTGGCGAAGAGTGCCGAATCGGTGATGCCGAAACGCGTCTCCTTGCCCTCCATGTTGCCCCCGGCCTGCAGCACGCTCGCATGCTGATCCACTCCGTGCAGCATCGGATGGGGCTGCGACTCCGCCCAGTAGACGACCGTGAAGCCGCCTGCGAAGAGAATCGCCATGCAGGCGAAGACCGCCCAGCCGTGGCCGGGAGAGCCCGTCATCCTGCCCAGCGTCACCGTCAGGCCGCCGCCAATCAGGAAGATCAGAAACATCTCCAGGAAATTGCTGAAAGGCGTGGGATTCTCGAAGGGATGGGCGCTGTTGGCGTTAAAGAAGCCGCCGCCGTTCGTGCCCAGCTCCTTGATCGCCTCCTGCGAAGCCACCGGCCCCTGAGCGATGGTCTGCGTCTGGTGCTCCAGCGTGTGAGCCACGGTGTACGGGTGCAGATTCTGCACAACACCCTGTCCCACCAGCACCAGCGCCACCACAATGCACATCGGCAGCAGGATATAAAGGCATGCGCGGGTGGTGTCGACCCAGAAATTTCCAATCGTCTTCGATTCGCGCCGCGTGATGCCGCGCACCAGCGCAATCGCCACCGCGATGCCCACAGCCGCGCTGAAGAAATTGTGATAAGCAAGAGCCACCATCTGCGTGAAGTAGCTCATGGTGGTTTCCGGTACGTAGGCCTGCCAGTTCGTATTCGTCGTAAATGAGGCCGCGGTATTCCAGGCAAGGTCCGGCGCAACTCCCGCAAGATGTTGCGGATTCCACGGCAGGAACCGCTGCGCCCGCTCGATCACGTAAGTCAGCAGCAACGAGACGAAGCTGAAGACCAGCATGGCCACCGTATATTCCCGCCACGACATCTCCTCTTCGGCGTGAACTCCGCACACACGGTAGATCGCAGTCTCGAAAGGCCGCAGGAAACGGCTCTTCCCCTCGAATACCCTTGCCATGTAAATTCCCATGGGCTTCATGCAGACGAGGAGAACAACAAAGTAAATGAAGAATTGCACCCATCCGTTCAGGGTCATTTCAGAATTTCTCCGGATAGAGAAGGGCGACGATCAAATACCCGCATATCAGTACGCTGATCACAAGAATGGCCACAGTCGTCACATGCATATCGCTTACCTCAGCTTCTCGCACGCGTGAACATACAAAAGCGCGACGACGAAAAACGCAATCGTAAACACCATCATCAGCAGGTCCCACATCGCTCTCTCCTTACCAGGATCCCTGTTTGCCGCCGTACCACCACACCAGGCCCATCCCCGCCGTGTCCTGGTGTCCGCTGGGCAACGCGGGATTGCTGGTGACGAAGTAGCGGCGGTTGCTCCAGTCGTGGCGATATTCCATAAAGACGTCGAAGTTATCACCCACAGACACCTTGTAGGTGCCGGTGACCTCCTTCAGGGCCTGACTCGCATTGCTGAAATATCCGTCCGGATCGGAGAGGTACTCCGTCCGCACCGCAAGCGCTCGCCGCGGCGTCATCTGGTACTGCGCATAGGCGGCGAATCCATCCACATGCTCCGGCGCCGACGACTCGCCCGGCGCCGCGTCAGCCCACTTCCGCTGAATCACATAGTCGCCTTCCCCGGCCAGCTCCAGTTTGCGGCTCACCTGCCAGGTGGCATAGCTGTCGAGGATATGCAGCTTGCCGTTGGGGGCCGGACGAATCGGCGTCAGGCAGAGCCCCGGCTGGACGGGAATGCTGCAGTTCGTCGCCGCGGTCGAGTCCGGATTCTCCTGGCCCAGGTAACTGTTGGTCGTCCACGCAACCGCCGACACCGGCTGCCAGACAATTCCAAACATTTCATCCTTGTAGCCATTCGTCGGCTCCGATTGGTTCGTTCCGTTCACAATCCAGTAATTCGCCGTCAGCTGACGATTCACGGCATAGCTGGCGCGCACGCCACTGTGATAGAAGGGAAGAAAATAGAAATACCAGGAACGCGAATAGTTCATCTGGTCCTTGGTATAGTTCCCTTCAATTCCCAGCGAGCTCGCCCACTTACCCACATCCACATGAACCCCTGCACCCACGGGCACGATGTACGATCCATAAGCCTGGAAGATATTCCGATAGATCTCCGGACGAGCCTCATTGGCCGGATTGCCCTGCAGCGTCTCGGTCGCCTGACCAAACTGCAGATCCACACGAAAGCCGTAGCGGCGGCGCGCGGAGAGATCCGGTTCCCAGTCGAATACCAGCCCGGTCTGGTTGATGCTGAAAACGTTGCTCAGCACGTCGTAGGCGCGCAGGTCATTCACCCGTCCAACCGGATCGTTAAAGTTATATTCGTAATATCCGTCCAGATAGTAATTCAGCGTTGCTCCTCCGGGCAGTGTCCCGGACAGTATCCCCGGCGGCGTCGCGGCGGTTGCCGGCGCCTGCGGCGTTACGCCTGGATCCGTCGTCGCTGGAGTCGCCACCCGTAGTTCCGTGGCCGCTGTCTCCAGCGCCACCGCCGCTCCTGGGCCGCTCTCCGCGCCTTCAGCGGCCGCCCCGTCTCCGGGGCGCTGCTCCGCTTCCAGCGCTGCAACTCGTTGCTGCAAATCCAGCACCATTTGTCTTAGCCGCTCTATCTCTCCGGATGAATCCTGCGCTTGCGCCTTCATCCTGCTACTCGCGATCGCCACGAGGACAACCACAAGGATGACCCGCGAGAATCTCCGGCCGTATCGCATAATCCGCCCACCACGCCCTCTGACAGTTGACGGTCTCCCCCGCCAGGTCTTTATAAGGAAGTCGTAAAGGGATCATAAAGTTCCTCACTGCCCTATCACCGATGCTCAGAACTTCACGAGTATGGCGAAGGTGACGATTTGCTGGTCCCGACGCATATCCGGCTGCCAGAGGTTCGGATAACTGGAGTTCGCTGCGCACACCGCCTTGGCTGCGGCAATGTTGGCTGCATATTCCTGCGTATAAGTGAGTCCTGGCATAGTCGAGTAACCGATGCCGGAGTCCGTTGAAGTTGACCCGTTGGTGCAGGTAAAGTCCGACGGGCTGCCGATGGCGCTAAGAGTGGTGCCGCCCGGGGGAGTTGAACCGCCGCGCCCGGCCCAATAAGGCACATCCGAGTGACGATAGCCGTACTCCGTGCGAAAAGTGATGTACTGGCTCGGCATGTAATCCCAGGTGATGGTCCCGTCGGTGCCGTGGTAAGGCTGGCCGGGATCTTCGGGGAAGTACGCGCTGCCGGTCACAGCTGTGGCGCCGTTGATGGGGGGCAGCAGAACGAGATACCGCCCCGGATTATTGATCTGCCCGCCGCCGACGGTCAGGCCGTACTTGTCTTTGTCGAGCCAGAACCGGTTATAGAGCATCCAGCCCAGGAAGCTCTGCTTCTGGTAGTAGACGGCGGGCGTTGTCGACGTGGCCGGCGTAAATATTTTGTGATTAGCCGACCCGGTACAGGCCACCCCGCTGCCGCTTTCGCAGCCTGCGTCGCCGGTAAACGAGAAGGCCATTCGGTCGAGCTTGCTGTCGGGCCGATCGTAGTATTTCAGCTCGAAACTGTTATCGGTGTGAAAGCGCGTACGGCCGTGGATGCCGATGTCGTCTTCGCCATAGCCATAGTTGTTGGAGATGATGTTGATGCTGTTGGTCGGCGTCCATTTGACCTGTCCACCCATCCCCGGCTTGGTCCCATAACGCGCATACGATTGCCAGCCGTTGATAAACCAGGGCTCGATCTTCAGGTGTTGCGTGGGGAAGATCTGGACGCGAGCTCCGTTAAAGAACCACGGCGTGTTGGACGAGACAAAGGAGGGCTGATAGGCCCAGTTATCGAAGTTATAGTAACTGAACAGCCCGATATACGAGAGGAAGATGCCGGCGTCGAGGTTGACGCCGTGCATCGCGTCCCAGTGATAGCCGCCATAAGCTTCGGAGAGATAGCGATACGCCTGATCCAGGTTCCACTGGCCGCGCGAGACGCTGGCGTCGTTGCGCGGTGTCGTCGCCGAGTACATGCCGAACTGGGTCATCAACCGGGCGTGGACGTGGTCGATTAAGAGGTCGCCGCCTACGCCCATCTGTTCCAGCTGAACTTCCTGCGACCGAAATACCTCGCTCGAACCGCCGATGGTGTCGTCGGCAGGGTGGTTCAGATCGAGGTTGTAGTTCGTATCGACGCGGATTTCCGGCGTGAAGTATTTGCTGCACAGGGGGCAATCGATCGTCCGCGGATTGCCATTGAGCCAGCCCCACCAGGCGTCCGCAAACGGCGTGACTTTGTCGACAGGGGCGCTGCTGACCGGCGCCTTGGCGGTGGTCGTGGCAACGGAAGCCGCAACAACCGAAGACGCGACCGGTTGCCCGCTGGAAGCCTGTGAAGTGTGCAGAAGCTGTTCTTTGGCCGACGTCAACTCTGCGGCAGTTGCGGCTGCAGTGGCATCCGCGGGCGAAGCCGCTCGTCCTTTGAGCTGCGCCTCCAGCTCCGCGATTCTTGCCTTCATCGCCGCCAGCTCACGCAGAATTTCCGCGTTGTTCGGGCTCTTCGGGGTTCCATCCCCTCCGTCATCGGCGACAGCAGCAGACGGATTCTCCTGAGCCTGGGCTCGGATGGCTGGAGCGCCGACCAGCAGGCCCGCAGCAGCAGTCATCGTCATGAGCACACTCCACGCGGAGCGTGCGGAATACAGCCGGATTAGCGACATGGATAATCCTCGTACGTTGCCGGTCATTACCTTCCCCGGCAACTTTCGAGGCTATCGGTCAGAACGGAA
This sequence comes from Acidobacteriaceae bacterium, assembly GCA_049585375.1. Lineage (GTDB taxonomy): Bacteria > Acidobacteriota > Terriglobia > Terriglobales > Acidobacteriaceae > Palsa-343. Next base: position 2,633 of record JBAUZR010000717.1, on the reverse strand, counting down.
GAGAGAAGAAAGGAAGTCGTAAGGGATTCGTAAGGTCGCCCGCCGCGGGCTCTGGCTTACTCCGTCGAGCCTTCCGGCAGAAAGCGATAGCCCACCCAGGGTTCTGTCTGGATATATTCCTTCAACGTCTCGCCCTGCAGTTTCTTGCGCAGCTGGCCTACAAAAACGCGCAGGTACTCCGGCTGCTGGGCCGATTGCGCGCCCCACACCGCCGTTAGCAGAACCCGATGCGTCAGCACCTTGCCCGCATTCCGCGCAAACAGCAGAAGCAGGTCGAATTCTTTGGGCGTCAGATGCACGGCCTTGCCGCGCACCGTTACGGTATGCGCCGCCGCATCGATCGAGAAATCGCCCATCTCCACGGGGCCCTCCCCGGGGCGCTCCGGCGCGCGGCGCAAATGCGCGCGAATGCGCGCCAGCAGTTCCTGGGTGCTGAACGGCTTGGTCACGTAGTCATCGGCGCCCGCGTCCAGCGCTTCGATCTTGGCGTGTTCCTGTTCCCGTACTGACAGCACCAGAATCGGCATCCGGCTGGTGCGGCGAACTCTCCGGCACAGTTCCACTCCGCTCATCCCCGGCATCACCAGATCGGTCACAATCAGATCCGGCTGCCACTCCTCGATCAGCCGCAGCGCCTCTTCCGGATCATTCGCTGTGCGCACGTCATACCGCTGCGCGGAAAGCGAGGTTCGCAGCACGCGGGTGATCTGCACCTCGTCATCCACCACCAGGATTCGCTCTGCCGCGGGCTCGCTCCGGGGTATCATCGCCATTCATGGAGAAGCATACAGCGCGCACGGCTCAGGCAGCGCTTCGCTATGCCGTTCTCACCAGCGCCGCCGCTCTGGTGGTTGGGCTCTTCCGCCTCGTCCGCGTCAACGAAACAACCGTCGCGCTGGCCTTTCTCATGCTCGTCCTCTGGACTGCATCACGCTGGCGCCTGATGTATTCCGTTTATCTCTCCGTGCTCTGTACTCTGCTCTACAACTTCTTCTTCCTTCCGCCCGTGGGACGCCTCACCGTCGAGGATCCCCGCAACTGGGTCGCCCTGGCGGCCTTTCTCTGCTGCAGTGTTTTCGTCAGCCATTTGTCCAATCAGGAGCGCCTCCATTCCGAAGCACTGGAACAGCGCCACCATGAGGTGGAACGTCTTTATGAATTCGGACAGCAGCTGCTCCTTCAGGAAGATCTGACCGCGCTGACGCGCGCCACACCGTCCATGATCGCTTCTGTCTTCGGACTCCGGGCCGTGGCCCTCTATCTGCGCGAACAGGACCTGTCCTACGCATCCGACCCCGAGAACCGGCTGCCCCCCGGCATCGATCTCAGGCTCCGCGCGGCTCAGGCGGAAACGGTCCTCGACGCGCCCGACAACGTTCGTATCATTCCCCTCCAGCTCGGAATGCGCTCGCTGGGCGCCCTGGCGATCACTGAGGCCGGGTACCCCCCCAGCATCTATGAGGCGATCGGAAACCTGGTCGCCATCGCGCTCGAGCGGGCCGCCGCCCTCGAGCGCACCAGCCGCCTGGAAGCGTCGCGCCAGAATGAACGCCTGCGCTCCGCCCTCCTCGACTCGATAACCCACGACCTGCGCACCCCGCTCACTGCCATCCGCGCCGCCGCCACCACACTCGTCAGCCAGCCGCGCCTGCCCGATGCCGAGCGCGCCGAGCTCACAGCGGTAGTCGAGGAGGAGAGCGCCCGTCTCGACCGGCTCATCGGCCAGGCCGTGGAAATGGCCCAGCTGGATGCCGCCACCCTGCAGATTCGCGCTGAGCCGCAGGATGTGCGCGAGCTGCTGGAAACCGTCGTCGACGAGATGCGCTTTCAGCTCCGCGACCGTCCCGTCGAGATTCAGGTTCCGGGCGATTTGCCCCGCGTTTCCATGGACCGCGAACTGATCTCCCGCGTGCTGCGGCACCTCATCGAAAATGCACTCGCCTATTCGCCCCCGGGCTCCCCGGTCAACCTCACCGCCGGTCGAGCGGAAGATCGCCTGATCGTCACGGTGGCCGATGAGGGACTGGGCATCGACGCTGCCGAGCGGCCCTTCATCTTCGATAAGTTCTTTCGCGGGCGTCAGCACCGGTCGTCGGCGTCGGGTACCGGCATGGGCCTCGCCATCTCTAAAGCAATATTGGAAACTCACAAGGGAGGCATCACCGCCGCCAATCGACCCACCGGCGGAGCAGCTCTCACCTTTTGGCTTCCCCTCGCAGATTAGCGTCCGAAAAGGAAAAAGGCCGGCCCGCAGAGCGGCCGGCCCTCATCTTCCCCTGGAATCTCTATCCGACGAAGTCTACCTGCACCGGATGCGGAATGATCCCGCGCTCGTGCCCCAGCTCCAGCAGCCTGCGAATCGCCTCGCGCCCGTCGTCGCCGTAGTTCAGCGTCCGCTCGTTCACATACATCCCCACGAACTTGTCCGCCAGATTCGTGTCCAGGTCGCGCGCAAACTGCATCGCGTACGCCAGCGCCTGCTCCCGGTGGTCGAGCCCGTGCTGAATGCTGTCCCGCAGCGCCTGGGTCACCGTCAGCATCGCGTGGTCTCCCAGCGTCCGCTTGATCGCGTTCCCGCCCAGCGGCAGCGGCAGCTTCGTCTGCTCGCGCCACCACACGCCCAGATCCAGCAC